>NZ_CP029758.2:2442195-2747470 GCF_004006395.2 Clostridium sp. AWRP
TATATACTTCTCTCTAAGCCTTCTCTGTTCCTCTTTTTCATCTTCTGTAAGTTGTGAAGTTTTACTCTTTTTATAAAGAAAATTTATTCTTTCAGTTAATTTGTCCATTCTATAGCTGCACTCCTAACTTTATAATTTATCTGATGGCTACCTACTGTAACACTCCCACGCACTCTGTGAAAGCGACTATCACCAAATCAAAGATTTGAGATATCTGCTTTTCTATCAAAGCGGGAGCTAACAGTAGCTACGCCCCTAGATAATTCATCTAAACTTAGTGGGAGAAACAAATTTCCACTAAGTAAGATTCATTGATGCACTTATTCAGTTTTATTTTCCACAAATTACTCCATATTGTCAACTATTTTATAATAGTTAAAATAGTAAGTTTATAAATATGCTAAAAACTTTTAGACATTATTTTGATTTGTAAAATTTATCCATGGTGATTCATATCAGTATATGAAGACATTTTTTTCTTTTTTCCACATTTTCTCCACAGAATAATCCACACCTTATCTACAGAAGTTATGTTTATTTTTGTAATATACTGCAAATTGGTGACTAATAAAAGATATGGTTATTTTCTTATTATCTGGTAAAATATAAGAGTACAAAGTTTCTTGTGGAGGAATGATAATGAATGATAATTTGAGAATTTTAGATGTTGAAATAAACAATCTAAAGGAAACTTTATATCTATTAATGAAAACTAGTAGTCTTACGGACGAAATTGTTGTAAAGTGCAGTGAAAAATTGGACAGGCTAATTCTACAATACCAAAAGGAAAATAAATTTAGTTAATTTATTTTAGCTGAATTTTATTTTTTCTTTCTATTTTCTTCTTTTCAAATTTATTCTTCTCAATAGACTTAAAATCATTACATTCATTTGAATTTTAAGTTATAGATATTTGAACCATATATGTAAAATTAAAATAGAATAATGCTTAAAATAAATTCTAAAAATAACATTGAACTTAAATTTGCATTTTACCAAAAGTTAAATTAGGGAGGTAACTTAAATGGACGTTAGTGTAATAGGTGTACCTATCTTTTTTGGTTCTGACAAAAAAGGTACAGAATACGGTCCTAAAAAGTTAAGGCAAAAAAATATAATAGATATTTTAAATAAAAGTGGCCATACGACTTATGATGCTGGAGATATCCATGTTTTAAATATACCTGAAGATGAGAAATATACATTTAATTCTCATATGAAGTATTTAAAACCAATACTAGATGCAAATAAGAATTTAGCTCATCAAGTTTACAGTTCACTATGTGCCCATAGTTTTCCCTTGACCATAGGCGGTGATCATTCTATAGGTCTTGGAAGTCTTTCAGGTACAAGCAAATACAATGAAAATATTGCAGTTATATGGCTAGATGCCCATGGGGATATAAATACAGATAAAACTTCCCCTTCAGGTAATGTACATGGAATGCCCCTTTCAGCTGCTATGGGATTTGGGTATGATAAACTTTCTAATCTCTATTATAAAGGTCCTAAAGTAAAGCCAGAAAATGTATTTATACTAGGTGCTAGGTCTTTAGATGAAGGTGAGCAGAATCTTTTAAAAGAGCAAAATATAAGTGTATACTCCACCGATGACATTCATGTAATGGGTATAAAAAATATAATGGATAAAATTTATTTAAAATTAAAAAGAAATAAAATACAATCTCTTCACTTGAGTTTCGATATAGACGTTTTAAATCCTCAATTAGTCCCTGGAACAGGTACCCCAGTTAAAAAAGGCATAAACGTTACAGAAGTTAAATATATATTAAAATATTTAATGGAAACCGGACTTGTAAAATCCATGGATATGGTGGAGTTAAACCCTAAATTGGATCGAGATGATAAAACTTCTAACTTATGTATAGATTTGCTTTCCTGGACTTTTCAGCATTTAAAATAAGGAAGGGACATATGCCCTTCCTTATTTTAAAGTAAATTTAAAAATTCATTTATAAACTCGTCTGCTTCTTTTAGCTTTTCTTCATTAGGTACAAATTTGAATCTAAAGCCGCTAGCTACTTTAAATTTCAATGACTTTAATCTCTCTGTGAGCATAGGCACACCTTCACCGCTCCATCCATAAGAACCAAATGCACCAGCTGCCTTTCCTCTATTTGTTATAGCACATACAAGTGAGAGCATATCCCATGCAGGTTTCACTGCATCTTGGTTTATAGTAGGTGAGCCCACTAATATACCTGAAGCTCCTTCAATGAGAGAAATAGCCTCTTCCATAGGAATAGAAGTTATTTCATGTGCCTCTGCCTTTATTCCTCTTGAATTAATTACATTTTCTATATATTTAGCAACTTTTTCTGTATTTCCATAAGCTGATATATAAAATATTTGAACATTTTTTTCTTTAGATTCTGTAAGAGCCCACTTCCTATAGGATTCAATAGATTTCTTTATGTCATCTATATGAACAGGTCCATGACTTGGACCTATCATATCAAAATCTAAATTCTTAATTTTATCAAGACCCATAAGTACAAATTTTTTAAATGGTCCCATTATTACATCAAAATAATATTTCATCTCATAATCATAATCAGCTGAATTGTCAGTAATTGAACCTTTAGGGCAATAGTGACATCCTAGAAAATCACAGGTAAATAATACTTTTTTACTTTGTATATAAGTAAACATCGTATCAGGCCAGTGTAAATTTGGTGACTTTATAAACTGCAAATTGGTATTTCCAAGACTCAATTCATTTGGGGCTTCCATACTCTTAAATTCTTTATTTGTTATATCCTTTAAATACATCAAAGCTGCTTTAGTACCTATTACAACAGCTTCAGGATATAAGTCAATGAGTTTTGCAAGTGATCCACTATGATCAAGTTCTGTATGCTGTACTATTATGTAGTCAATATTTCTTTTACCTATTATACCTTTTATATTTGATATATATTCTTCAAAAAAACCATTTTTATCCTTTACAGTATCTATTACTGCTACTTTTTCATCGTCAATTAAATAAGAATTATAAGTACTTCCTTCTTTAGTATTCATTATTATGTCAAAGATTTTTAGTTCAGGATCTTTTACACCAATCCAATAAATATTTTCTTTTAATTTTACATTTTCCATAGCAATTCACCATCCTATTTTTTTAATATGAATACATTTATATTTTATCTAACTATTGATATTTTATCACATAATTTGAAAAATGTAAAACTAAATATTTGGTAATAATAATTATTTTTTAATTATATTTTATACATGACATTATATCTACAAAATTAACCTCATAGCTAAATATTTTCAATAAGTTTAGACTTTTCACCTGAATAAAATATATATTCCATATGAAGTGCCCTTGTAAGAACTACATATAATATCTTTCTATCAAGTTCATTTTCACCATAATTGTCTTCACTGCAATTGTAAATTACACTACAGTCAAACTCCAATCCCTTTGTCATATAAGATGGAATTATTATGTTTTCAAAACTTAAATTATTGTCATTTTCCCTTACCAGACTCCAACTATAAGAACTGTACTTTTTTAAATACTCTCTGATTTTCTTACACTGATCATAGGTTTTGCCTATGACAGCTATGCTTTTCTTACCTGCACTGTAAACTTCCTCTACAATCATATCTAAAACATCACCAAATTCTCTATTGTTTTTAAATTCTATTACTTGTGGTACTTTACCATGTCTAAGTACTGGTACTGCAGGTTTTAGATTGTTTTCCTGAAGCTTAAGAACCTTATTTGCAAATTTTATTATTTCCATTGTAGAACGATAACTGTGTTCAAGTTGAGTATATTTTGCATTAGAATCAAATACATCTTCTATTAAATCTTTCCAACTAGCTATTCCTTTATAATAGTATATACCCTGTCCCAAATCTCCAACTATAGTCATGGAATCATTTATGCTAATTTCTTTTAAAATGATCATCTGAAAAGCACTATAATCCTGCGCCTCATCCACTACAATGTGCTTGTATTTGAACTTTTTAGAAACTCCTTCTATTTTAAATTTCAAATAACAAAGAGGAGCCAAATCATCACTATCTATTACTTTTTTTTCTCTATTTTCCTTTACCTCCTCTTTTATATTATTCCATATGTTCTCTGAAATATTTCCCTTTATAATTCTGTCAAATACTTCTTTGTCATTTAAAAACTCTTCATAAAGATTTTCTGTATTAATCTCACTCCATCTATTGAAATAGCATTCAAACGCCTGTATTGCCCTATTTTTAGTGTCTTTCTTCTTTTTATCTCTTTCATTGTATACGCTTGTGAGTGTCTTTCTTCTATCTGGACCATCCTCCATGCTTTTCTTCAGCCTTGCAATCATATATTCATAATAAAAGTCTATTTTGTCCATTATTTTATTTATTTTATCATCTATTTTTAGCAAAAAATATCTCTTTATCTCATGCTTTCTATTATTTATAGGCAGATGTTTCATATCACTTGAATACAATCTGCATATTTCTTCTTTATTAAACAGGATATAATTATCTATCTTTATATCATCAATATTTACATCTCTTTCTTCTACATATTCTATATATCTATCAATTAAATTTTTATATAAAATGCTTCCCCTAACGCGACTGGATTCAAGTGTGTTTTCTACATCACTGTATTTTTTATTTTCTATTATGCTGGACAGTTTTTTATCTTTGGTATATACTTTGCTTTTTAAATTCAAAATCTGGCAACACATTTTTTCAAAAGTTACCTGTTTGACTTTTTCTATGCCTAAATTTGGGAGCACATCTGAAATATAGTTCAAAAACAATTTATTAGGGGCTACAACTACAATATCTTCCCCCTGAATTTTACCTTTATATCTATAAAGTAGGTAGGCAAGTCTATGAAGTGCTACTGTAGTTTTTCCAGAACCTGCAGATCCTTGAACTACAAGTGAAATATTTTTTTCAGTTCTTATTATATTATTTTGTTCCTTTTGTATGGTAGCAACTACATCCTTAAGTTTGCTATTTGCACTTTGTTCCAAATTTATTTTTAAAAATTCATCTACCAGGACATTTTCATTTTCATCTGCGGACTGGAGTATTATTTCATTTATTCCTTCATCAAAAGCATCTTTCAATTTTCCATCTTCAATCAAGAATTTTCTCTTTAAATTAAGTTCTCCATTTATTATACCTTGAGGAGATCTATAAAAAGTTTCTCCTGAAACTCCACTATAATAAAGATCTGCTAGAGGAGCTCTCCAGTCAATTACCTTTTCATCTCCCTTTTCCATATCTCCAAGTCCAAATTTACCTATATAGAAAGTCTCTTCTTCTCCCTTGTATTCTCTAAAATCAACTCTTCCAAAATAAGGCTTATTCTTACTTTCCATATATTTTTCAAGATTCTTATGAGTTATATTATATAGCTTTTCTTTTGTTTCTAATTCTTCATTATATTTACCTCTAGATTGTTTTCTAAGTCCATCTATAATTATTTTTAGCTTTTCATCTTCCGAATTTACGTTTTTAATCTGAGCATCTATCCAATTCAAGGTTTCTTCTAAATGTTCTTTTTCATTTTCCATATCCATAACATTTATAGCCATATCTTTTACCTCCCGTATACTATAGAAGTTTATAGTTTTTACAATAAATATACAAGTACAAAAATAAATTTTATATTTAATAACGCTGTATGTCAAGATAAGAAGACCTTACTTCATGCTTTATCCAAAACCTTACTTTATTGATTGTTTAAACAAATAACTGTATAATTTAAATATACTTACTTAGAGGAGGTAATACATTTGGCCGTAAGAGAAATATTGAAGTTTGGTGATAAATTACTTAGAAAAGTCAGCAGGAAAGTGAAAAATATAGATGAAGAAACTTTAGGCATTGTACAAGATTTAAAAGATACTTTATATGCTAGTTCTGGAGTTGGATTATCTGCTCCACAGATAGGTATTCTTAAGAGAATAATATTTATTGATTTGAGAAAAGAAAATGCCAATCCTGTAATCTTAATAAACCCTAAAATAGTAAAAAAAATGGGTAGAAATGAAGGCCCAGAAGGCTGTCTAAGTTATAATGGATATGAGGGTATTGTAGTTAGGCCTAAAAGAGTAATTGTAGTAGGTGAAGATATAAATGGAAATGAAGTTAGATACAATGCAGAAGGACTATTTGCTAGGGCTTTTTGTCATGAAATAGATCATCTAGATGGGATTTTATATACAGATAAGGCAAAGAAAATATACAAAGTAGATGAGTTCTAATTGAACTAACTATATTAGTAAAAAATTTCAAGAAATCTAAATTCTTCTGAAAACTTGTACCCCAAACAGTTCAAAAGGGTGAAATCCGAGATACATATAAAAACCGGTAACTTGATAGTATAAATTTATATCAAGCTATCGGTTGTATAATTTTTCAAGATCATTGTTTAAAATCCATATTAGATTTTTTAAAATCATTTAATTATAGTTTCTCTGTGCAAATCGCATGATTAAGTAACATACCAAATCCAATAAACACCATAACCATACTTACCATAACTGCATATGGTCTCCAAAGCCCCATATCAAAACAAAATCCAGACACCTCACGTATCACCTGTGATGATGCCATAGGAAATGCATTTAATATAAATTGAGAAAATTCCCACGGTACCTTAATGAATAAAGCTATGATGATATAGAAAATATTTATTGCAATTCCTATTGCTCCCGCCAAACTTGTATTTGCTGTTCTGTAGGATATCCACCCCATAACAGTTGTTAAAGCCAGTACTCCTAAAAGTTCACTTATAAGCATCAAAAGCATTCCATCTCCTAATGTAAAATTACCTATAGAAAATAATGCAAATACTTTCAAACTACTTTTCAAAGTCTGAAATCCTGTAACGGAACCTAGAATTAGCACTGTACTAAGTGTTGCTACTAATGTTAACAATAGACCATATATCATAATTGGCAAAAGACGAAGCGCCATCATTTTTTTTCCTAGTTTTGTTGCATAAATAATTTCCATACTACCATCTTCCATACTATCAGAATAGGTAGCTGCTGCAAAAAATGTAACCATAAAGATAATTATTAGATAAGGAAACTTAAGATTATCAATTCCCAAATTCCAAAAATAACATCCAGGATACTTAACAAAAGGTGTTTTTACCTTGTTTAATTCCTTAAGTGCCTTTTTCTGATCCTTTTGAGGGATTTTTTCTATAAGTGCAATTGATTTTTTTCTCCAGCATCCATAAAAATTCTTGGCATAAGCATCAGGGTAATCTTGAATTCTTTTTTCACAGTACAGCATTCCAGGGTAAACTTCCACTAAACCCTGTATAAAAGTTACAAGCGGTTGATACTTTATTTCCTCTGATTTTTGATCTCTCACATTTTTTAGTCCCAGCCATAATTTGTCTTCGGTCATTTCACCAGAATACACAGCCTCCTCTTTCATCACTTCAGGTAGATTTTTCTCTCCTCCTATCAACGCCACACTTAATCCAGCGGTCAAAAGGAATATTCCTATTATTGAAAAAAGTACATGCCTTGTAAAAAGTCGTCGCTTTAATTCTTGATATATCACCTCTTTACCTCCTTCTATAGTTTAATGCTGTGAATACTGTACTAAGTAAAAATGTAATTCCACTCACTATAAGTAAAATTGACGGCATCCAGAAAACTTTTCCCAAAATTGTTGTCATAGGAAATTTCCCTAATTCTACAAATTCTGGATATAAAAATACTACTCCTCCTGGTAACAATATCTTAATTGCATCCATAATAGGAGCGTTTATATTGATAAATATACCGAAAATAAAAGCCCCTAATATTGTCAATACACAAAGCTCAATGGCTCTTGATGATTTTTGGGCTTTAGACGAAATCCATGTAGCAAAGCTTGCTATAGTTAAAATTCCTACTGCTCCAAAAATAAATAATTTTTTAATTAATTCTCCTTCATTGTAGGGAAAAAAACTTTTGCCCGAAACCTGTATTGATGTATTTAAAGCATCATGAGGCAATGAATTTCTAAGAAGTATAACATAAACACCTACTCCACAAAGATAAATAATAAATGCCATAATCCATGGTATAACAATCTTTGCTGTAGTAAGACTTTTTCTACCTTTCATTGTAGCTTTTATAATTTCATCCATTCCATTTTCTTTATCTCTTGCTATAATAGGACCTGCAAAAATTCCCACCATAACCATAAGCACAAATGAAAAAATCATCATGTGTTCAATTCCATCATCCCATTCTTTAAATCCACTGTAATAAATATAAGGTTTTTTCACATTATCCCAGGTTGACAGAGCTAATGTCTTTTCACTTTGATTATGTGCATTTTTATCAATATAATTGCGATAATATAAATCTTCATTTTCATAAAAATGCTTTCCCTCATCCTTAGGAATATGCAAAAGATCCTTTGTAGATTCTCCTCTCATGTTTCTAAGTCTTAACTCCTGCATAACCAAGATATCAGCATAAACAGCATGATTCAATAAATCTTTGCTCATCACAATGTCACTATCTTTCTCACCCTTTAATGAGTGAAGTAACGCATCACAGCCTCTTTGAAATTTATCTTCAGTCATTTCTCCTGCAGTAACGTTTCTATCCTTAGCTGCTGCTTCTATTGCCGATTTGCCTTTATATCCTTTGTAACATCCTGTCTGCATAAAATCTTCAGTGGCTCCCCCTACAATAAACCACGCCCATAATCCTGCCAGCGTAATTGAAATTAAAATATATATCAGTAGTCTTTTAAGGCTAAGCTGTCTTTTTAACTCTTGAAAAAACACATCCATTTTTATACCTCCTTCACTTTTGAAAGATAAAAATCATTAAGAGAAGGTGAAACCAATTTACTATTTGGCAAGGGAACATCGGCAATATAACGAATTGTAACCTGTCCCTTATCTTCATTTCTAAAATTCATAATCCTATATTCTTTTTCTACCTCTCCCATATCTCTTTCTGAAACAACTGTTTCAAATACATTGCCAGCAAGTGTTTCAATTAAAGAACGATTTTCTCCCTCTGCGATTACTTTACCTTTTTCCATGAGTACAAGATAATTAGCAATAAATTCAATATCTGAAACAATATGCGTAGACAAAATAACAATTTTTTCTTTACTTATTGTGGTTAAATATTGACGAAATTTTCTTCTCTCTTCTATATCTAAACCAGCAGTAGGTTCATCTACTATTAAAATATCAGGATTATTTAACATGGCTTGACATATTCCAACTCTACGCTTCATACCTCCTGAGAGCTTATCCAACTTTTTCTTTCTAACTTCCAATAAATTAAATTGATTTAATAATTCATCGATTCTCTCATTTCTTAACTTTTTATTAATACCTTTTAAAACTCCAATATAATGAAGAAAATCTTCCACTGACTGATTTTTATCATATCCAAATTGCTGAGGCAAATATCCTATTTTATCTAGATATGTAGCCTTAAGTTCATTAATATTTACATCATTAAGCATTATTTTTCCACTAGTTGGCTTTATATTTCCAACCAACATTCTCATTAATGTAGTTTTTCCTGCACCATTTGGTCCCAAAAGTCCCCAAATTCCTGGAGTAAATTCAAGATTCATATTACAGGCAGCTTTTAAATCTTTAAATTCCTTAGAAAGATCGTAAATTGTTAACTTCATGTTTCTTCCTCCTCAAAATTTATCCAATGACTACCTGCTCTAATACTCCCACGCACTCTGTAAAAGCGACTATCACCAAATCAAAGATTTGGGATATCTGCTTTTCTCCAAGTGGGAGCAAAGAGCAGCTACGTCCCTGGATAAGTTCTTCTAAGACTCAGATGAAGAAAGGTATTCCTCATAAGCAAACTCCACCTGAGTCTAAGAATTACTTAATAAATATGCATTATGAAATAACCTCTTAGTTCATCTCTAAGAAGGTTATATAATAAAAAACCTTTCTTTTACCCTAAGTATACCTAAGATAAAAGAAAGGTTTATTCATAAATTATTTAGCAATTATAAAGATTTTATTAAGGAATATATATAAATTCCTTATGCATTAGGTAGAGTGATAGTAAATGTAGTATGTCCACTCTCACTTTCTGCCTCTATTGATCCCTTATGTCTTTCTATAATTTCTCTTGCAATAGCAAGCCCCAGTCCTGCTCCAGATGATTGACTTCTTGACTGATCTCTTCTATAAAACTTTTCAAATATAAGTTTTAATTCCTGCTTACTTATTACATCGCCATCATTTTCTACAAATAACTGTGTACTGCATTTTCCAACTTTCCCATTTATTTTTATAATAGAATCCTTGTGACTATATGCTATAGCATTCTTTAATAAGTTGTTAAGCACCCTGGCAAATAGCGACCCGTCAACGTAAAGCTTCATATTAGGAGGAAGATTTATATCAAATTTTAAGTCTTTATCACGAAGCATAGGATATAATTCTTCAGTCAACTGTTCTAAAAGAAAATCCGCATCTAATAAACTTTTATTCAAAGGAATTTCCTGAAGATTAAAGCGAGTAATATCAAAAAACTGATTTGTTAAATCTTCTAATCTATAGGCTTTTTTCAAAAGTTTTTTAATATAGTCCCTGCGCACGTCCTCTGGTATTTCGGATTCATCTAAAATTGTGAGATACCCAATGATGCTTGTAAGTGGAGTCTTTAAGTCATGTGCTAAATAGGTTACAAGGTCATTTTTTTTGCTCATCTCTAGTGAGATTTCCTGCTTTACAAGGTCATTCTCATGCATAAGATTACTTATTTCTGAATCAATGATTTTTAATTCCTGAAACTTTTGTGGAACTTCTGCCTTTATTAATAAAGATATACGTTGTTCTATTTCAGCTATTGTCATTTTTCTCTCTCTATTCTTTGAATACTTTGATGTAAAATAAACAACAATTTCTAAAAGAAGGAAACCAAAAACAGCTATAAATGTTAATATATCTTTAAGCCGCGGCCAATAGAAAATACCTTTGGAGCGCTCTATTCCCAAAAATAATACCTTTTCTCTGTCAAATAATATTTCATTTTGAAAATATTCTGCTACTAACCCTTCAAATTCTAAATCAATGAGGAACAATAATATTATAAACATGAAAAAAGCTAAAATATAATAATTCCATTTCCATTTTCTACGCTTCAATTATATATCCCACCCCCCAAACAGTTTTAATATATTGAGGATGTTCAAAAGGGTCCTCCATTTTTTCTCTTAAGTTTCGAATGTGAACTGTTATTGTATTTGTAGATTTTGAATAATACTCATTTTTCCATAACAAATGAAGCAATTTTTCTCCACTTAAGACTTGTCCTTTATTTAATAATAATGTTTCAAGAAGCTTAAATTCTGTAGGTGTTAGTTTTAGCTCCATGCCATTTAGATTAACATGTCTACTTTTTGTATCTAAGATTAAACCTTTATAATATATAGTGCTATCTTCCTTTGTGTCTTCTCCATATTCCTTGTATCGTCTAAGCTGAGCTTTAATCCTTGCCATAACTTCCAAAGGATTAAAAGGCTTAGTTATATAATCATCCGCACCATAAGTAAGTCCTATTATTTTATCTTGATCTGCTGTCTTTGCAGTAATCATTATTATAGGATACTTATATTTTGTGCGTATACTTTTGCAAATGTTTAACCCATTTATATCTGGCAGCATTAAATCCAAAATAACTAAATCTGGCTTTTTATCTTCAAGAATTTCAAAAGCTCGCTTGCCATTTTCAGCTTCCCATATTTCGAAGGATTCAGCTTTTAAATATATTTTTAATATATCTCGAATGTCTTCATCATCTTCCACAATCAAAATTTTCTCCATTTAATCCCTCCATGGCATTCTATATTTACAGGTATTTTACTGAAACCCCTTTGCTTCCAAATCTTTCTCCTATAAAAGGTAATTTGGCTTTTTGATATATAAGTACCTCATCATCTCTTATTTCCAGGCCTTTTTCTATAAGTACCTTTATTCCTTTATAACTATAACTGTTAAATATCTTTTCATTTACTTTAAAATCTTTTATAAATTCTACAGTTATTTCTCTTACATCCATAGAGAAACATCCTCCTGGTGCAGAAATACTCCTTACTACAAAATCCCCTTCTTTTTCCTTTGCATAACTTAGGGCTTTATCTTCAATAGTTATATTCACAATACCGACCCCTTTTTAAATATATTTATTCGTAAAATAAATATATCTCTTTATCATTTTCAATATCAAATACTACATACCCTTCTTTTTTCTCCAATACAGAATCATTTAAAAATCTTTCTATATTTATAAAAAACTTTTCTATATGATATTTTTTTGATACCTCTATAAATCCATCCTCAATTTTAGCTTTTATATTTTTTTCTTCTTCCTTATTTCTTTCTCTCATTAAAAAATCTGGAAGCCATTTTTTCTTATTAAATTTCAAGTAATCGTACTTTATTATCTCTTCTAATTCAATATTTTTTTCATTTAAACACTCATTTTCAAATTCTATAAATACCCTATAGTAATCTGAGGAAGATATACTTTTATTTAAATATCCTTTATTATAAAAAAACTTTCCAAGTTCATAGTAAAAATCAAAAGCTGTTTTAAATTTAGGTACAAAATAATTTAGTATATTTCTAAATTTGCCAGAATTATAGTATTTATCAAAGACCTCCTCTATTCTTTTCAATATAACAATTTCATCATAACTTATACTATCCGTCTTTAATATTTCATAAGGAGCATAGGGTGAATACACCATTCCCCATTTGGAAACTTCTTTTATCATAGATGAACCTTTTAATAACTTTAAAAATCCAAGTTGAAGAGCCTCTGGCTTTATAGAATATACATCATTAAAAGATTTTTTAAAGGACTCAAAATCTTCTCCAGGAAGTCCTGCTATTAAATCAAGATGCTGATTTATGTTGTGATACTTTTGAACTTTCTTCACCCTGTCATATATATAATTAAATTTAACATATCTATTTATATTATTTAACACAGTGTCATTTGTAGTTTGTACTCCTACTTCAAGTTGGATTCTTCCTTTAGGAGCTGTATTAAGAAGTTTTATTTCTTCATCTTTTAAAACATCTGCAGAAATCTCAAAGTGAAATGTAGCATCTGTATCTGCATTTATTACAAATTTCCAAATTCCCATAGCAAATTCATAATTACAATTAAAAGTTCTATCTACAAATTTTATTAGCTTTATATCCTTGTCCATTAAAAATTTAAGTTCTTTTTTTACTCTCTCTATATTTAAAAATCTTACTTCTGAACTAGTTGAAGAAAGACAATATTTACATTTAAAGGGACATCCTCTGCTAGCTTCATAATATACAATTTTATTTTTCAAATTATCTTCTTTTGTATAGGGAAATACTATATTGTTCATATCCATTGGTTCTCTTTGTTCATTCAAAATTACACTTTTATTTTGTTTGAAGCAAAGACCCTTTATATCTCTCAATTCTGAGAAAAATTCTTTATTATCAACTTTTCCTGAAGTCTCAAAATATTTTGTCCTGAGTTTTACAAATTCATAGTAGGTTTCTTCTCCTTCACCTACTATTACATACTCTCCTGGCATGTTTTTCAAAAATCTATCACTATCATAAGACACCTCAGGTCCCCCATACAAAATTTCCACTTTAGGATTTATAAGTTTAATGAGTACTGCTAAAGATTTTATGTATTCTATATTCCATATGTAACAGGAGAAAGCCACTACATCTGGTTTCTCCCCTATAATTTCCTCTAATACTTTTTCCCTTCTATCATTTATAGTAAATTCCTTTATAATACAATTATAATTGAGTTTTTTTGTATAAGCCTTTAAATATCTCACTGCTAAATTGCTGTGAATAAACTTTGAATTAAGTGCTGCTAATAGTACCTTCATAATATAAGTCTCCAATCCTTTTTAGTTGTCCTAGCTTTTACAAACCAAGTTCTTTTTTTCAGCCTTTATATAATAAAGTCCGTCAGAATTTCTACATTCTAAAATTTTAAAATAATTATCTAGCAGTCGTATAGTACTTTCCTTAGAATTATCTTTTAAAATGTTAAAATCTCTTATTTTTATTTTTTTCAGTTTTCCTCCAGGTATTAATATCTTTATATCTGCATTAAAAATTTTTCTATACCCTTTATCAATATCCCATATATGGATAATCCCGTTTTTTGCCAAACGGCTGTATATATCTTTTATAAAATTTTTCTTTTTAAATTTTACCCATAATTTATTAAAGGAAAATAATAATATACAATTATCATAATAATCTTCTTTTATATTTTTGCCTTCTTCTTTCCCACTTACATATTCCACATTTATATTATCATTAAATTCCTTATATATATTATAAATTATGCCTTGATTATCCATACCTATATCCAACAAATTTCCTTTGAATATTTCTTTTTCCATATTTATAAATATATCCTTACTCAATTTAATCACTATCCTTTACTAACATATATAAAAAGAGTTAAATCCCTATTATATATGTTCTGTAAAAGCGGAAAAAATCCTCCAGTTTATGGGAAAATATTAAAGTTTTTTTAGTTCACCATAGTATTTAATCATAAAGCCTGCTGTAGTTCTCTCAGCTTCTTTTATAATAGCTGCAGCTACTTTAGAATATCTTTCATCTCTAGATTGTATATCTATATTTTTCATATATACACTGTTAGCCATTATTGCATTGTTTTTTACAAAATCTTCCACTTCATTATATACTATAGCACCCTCTTCAGCTACAAAAGAATAATCTGTCATAAGCCTTCCTATTATCCACAGCTCAAATCTTCTATGGCTGCTCAAAAGTTTATTATTTACATGATGAGGGACTGTTACATCTTGAATAAGGTGGCAGGATGCACCAAAATAAAATAGAGCTCTTTCCACTTCTTTATTCTTTAGAAATTGTATTGACTTATCATAATATTTCTCACATTCTGTAAGTGCATTCGAAAATCCATATAACCCTTTTCCTTTACTCACATGGTAGAAATGATTTGAACTTTTAAAGTCCTGATCTGCCCATGTAACTCCTGCATTTAACCTTTTAACATGTTTTCTAAAAAAATTATACTCTTCCATATAATTATCATTTTTTAATATTTCAATAGCACGTATGATTATAAATTTGTGAACAGTACAATTAGTTTTCATAATTTTTTTCTTAAGTGGGTTAACTGCAAAAAATATTTTTCTTACAGCACTTCCATAGGTTTTTTCAATTTCTTGTTTCATCTAACTACAATCTCCTCTTTAATTTAAATATACACTTAAATCAACGTCCTTGAACTTTTAAAATTAATATTATTCCAAGTACTGTTGTCATAAGTATGTATGGATAAATTTTTTTATTTATCTCTGAAACTTTTTTAACCTTACCTCTTTTTATACTATATAAATAACCTTCTTTACCGTCAAGTAATAATAAAGATTTATCATATATTTTTATACTTGAAATTTTAGTTCTTCCATTAAATTTAACTTTTTCCTTCGGTAAACCTGTTTCTCGAAAGCTATATACTATATTATCAATTTTATCATAAAAAAATATACAATTTCTATCGCTTAAGTCACCTTTTGAATCCACCGCAAGAGTTCCAATACTACTCACTGTTTTATGCTGATATATAGGAGCTTGTGGATTTGTTGTAGGGTGATTGTCCAGTATAAATTGCAGTGAAGAGTTTTTCACACTTTTAAATTTAGGCGAAGTAACTGGATCTCCCCCACTATAATCTGGCCATCCATACCATCTTCCCTTTTTTACTTCATATATATAATCTGTATCTCCAATAACAGGTCTGCTGCCTCTATTTTCCATTCCACCTACAGCACATATTAATTTACTACTATCTGTAAAATCCATTCCTGTAACATTCCTTATTCCCCAGGCAAAAGTATCACTTGTCCCGCTTTCCAAATTATATATTATAATGCAAGCATTTCCTGGGAAATGTGCTGGAACTATTTGACCTTTTATACTTTTAGTATTATAGCTTTGAAAAGCACCTGTCTTACTCTTTCCAAAATTTATTCCCCCAAGAGTTATATTCTCCGGGCTCATATCATGGGCGTAAAGATTGCCGTTTACCCATTTATTATCATCTCCTACTACACCTGAATTAGTAGCAGAACCTATGGAAATATATAAACATCCATTGCTTACTTTTACTAAGCTGTCCTTATAATCACCATAATTAGGCAATCCTCTTATTAAAATTGTATTTTTACCTTCATTCATATTATAGCAATATATACTATCTCCCGAAGAATAATATAGCTTGCCCTTATAATAATCCATGCTGTGAATATTCAAATTTGAATTTTTCAATATGTCATAACTTTCCCCGTTATCTTTTATAATCTGTATTCTATTACTATATGCTATGTAATAATTTTGTTTTTCATCTTTTGTAAAGTCAACTGCACTTTTTAATCTGGAATACTTTAAATCATAACTTAGAGTATTGTCCTTCATTTGAACTTCAACTTTATAATGAGTTTTAGAAAAATAATTTACAATTACAAAAGTTAACACAAATACAACTATAGTTGTAAATAAAATTTTTATAATTTTTTTCATATACACTACTCTCCTCAAAATTATAGATCCTAGAATATATATATTAAAAAAGAACCCTGCATATGAATAACTAAATGCAGAGTCCTTTTAATTTTAATATATGGTTTATAAATTTTTAGCTTATTTTTTATCTGTAAGCTGTATATGTATTTTTTCTACATATGCTAGTACATTAAATACATCTCTAATTTTATTATCTTCCATACGGTTAGCATACTTTTCATAGTATTCCACTGCATGTTTTTCCCTTTTACATGCCATTTCAAGCAATTTACCATTACCTGCGTATTTGGAGTAATCTAATTTTTTGAGATTAGGTTCAGAAGTAAATCCTCCTATTTTCTTGTGCACTGAAGCATGCATATACTCTATTTTAGAAAGTGCTTTAAACATATCTTTTATTTTTGAATCTTCAGCTAATTTCGAAGCTTCTTTATAAAAATCTCCATTAAATACTTCTAGCTTAAACGCATTACTCACTATTTTTAAATGCCATTCATCCAAATTATGTCCTAAAGTTTTGATTTTATTTTCATCTTCAACTAAATATCTTACAGGAGCTCCACAAAAAGGGCAAAACATTATGTTTCCTGAAGAGTTTTTTCTAAGAAAAGCCTCCTTATTGAAAAAATAATTTTTATCATCTATAACCATACCACAGATGCTGCAAATTAATTTATTCATCAAAAACAATCCTTTCTATCATGAATTTTCCTACAACTTTGTAATTTAAATTTAGTATATCACAAAATGCCTAGTAGAAACTTTTATGAGTAAAAAGAATATACTTCAAATCCTTATCATAATTATTAATATTAATTCTAATTTTAATTACAGGAGTTTTTATGAAAAGAGACAGGTTTTTAAAAAATTCACTTATTTTAATTTGTTCAAATTTAATTACTTCTATATTTGCATTTATATTTCCCATAATATTATCTAGAGAACTTGGTGCTGAAGGAATAGGTCTCTATGGACTAATAATGCCTATATATGATTTGTTCATATGCCTTATATCGGGAGGTATGGTAGCGGCCATTTCTAAAATAGCTGCTGTATATTTTAGCAAAGATGATTTTAATAATTTAAATAATTCCATAGATGCATCTCTAACTTTTAATTCACTCTTTGCCTTACTTATAGTCTGTACCGTCTTTATAAATGCTCCTTACATAGGTACTAAAATAGTAGATGACCCTAGATCGGTACATGCCCTGCAGGTTATGTGTCCAGCTATGTTTTTTATAGCTTTGTCTTCCATATTAAAAGGATATTTTTATGGAATATCTGAAGTTAAAATACCTGCACTTATAGATATATCGGAAAAATTCCTCCGCATTGTCATAATAATTAGCATAATAACTATATTTTCCTTAAAAGATGTAAGCAGCACTGTAACAGCAGCTTACATAACTTTAACTATAGGAGAATTTATAAGTTTTATATTACTTTACATACTGTATAAAACTAGAAGGAGAAAATTTAGATCTAGTTCTTCAGATCCCGAGGAAAAACTTCAGCTTTTATTCAATATACTGGTACTATCTTTTCCCCTTTGTTTAAATGGATTTTTGTCTACTGCACTTGGTGCTGTCTCTACACTTATAACTCCAAGAAGGCTTGTAGCATCTGGCATAGAGTACAACTTAGCCCTAGCTATGATAGGCAAATTTGACGGCATGGCTTTAAATATAATATTTTTTCCAATTACAATTATAAATTCCATATCCATGGTTCTTATTCCAGATTTATCAGAAAAAATGAGCCGTAAAAATTACTGGTCTATAGAAAAAAGAATTCATCAAATTATAAAAGTATCTTTGTTTTTAGGTATCTGTACCATGGTAATTTGCCTTTTCACTGGAGATTACTTAGGACAATTATTTTATAATAGAAATGACCTGGGAAATTATATAAAATTTGCTTCATTAGCTGCTCCTGTTACCTTTATCTCCTTCTCTACTTTTGGTATTTTAAATGGCATTGGCAAACAAAATATACTATTAAAAAACTCTTTGATTTCTGCCATTTTAGAAGTCATATTAATATACATACTTGCAGGCATATCATGGATAAATATATACAGTACTGGAATAAGTTTAATGATAACTTCATCCACCACTTTAATTTTAAACATGAAAGAAATAAAAAAAAGCAGCAGAAGCTGCTGTCATATTCTATAATCAATTCACAATTCACAGTTCACAATGCACAATTTCAGTAGATTTTCTGTGGCAACAGAAAATCATCCTTAATTGTGAATTGTGCATCGTTCATTGTGAATTGATTTAAAACTGTTTCATCAAATTTGCCATTTCTATAGCTGACATAGCTCCATCATATCCTTTATTTCCACCTTTAGTTCCTGCTCTTTCTACGGCTTGCTCTATATTATCTGTGGTGAGGACACTAAATATCACTGGCATACCACTTTCAAGGGAAACACTTGCCACTCCCTTTGATACTTCATTTGATACATAATCAAAATGAGGTGTCTGTCCTCTTATTACTGCTCCCAGACAAATAACTGCATCATACTTTTTAGAGAAAGCCATTTTTTTTGAAACCATCGGTATTTCAAAGGCTCCTGGAACCCAGGCTACCTCAATGTCTTCTTCGCATGCTCCATGTCTTTTTAAACAGTCTAAAGCACCCTCTAGCAATTTTGTACCTATAAATTCATTAAATCTTGCAATTACAATTCCAAATTTTAAACCTTCTGCAACTAATTTTCCTTCATATGTCTTCATAAATAATCCTCTCTTTTCTATTTTTATTTACATAATTTTAATAAATGTCCCATCTTTTCTTGTTTAGTTCTCATATATCTCTTACTTTCCTCTGAACAATCTACTTCAATAGGTACTCTCTTTACTATTTCCAATCCATAATCTGAAAGTCCCTCAATTTTCTTTGGATTATTCGTAAGAAGTTTTATTTTTTTAATACCTATATCTTTAAGTATTTGTGCTCCTATCCCATAATCACGCATGTCTGCTGGAAATCCCAATGCCAAATTTGCCTCTACTGTATCCATTCCATTTTCTTGAAGCTTATAAGCTTTTATCTTATTTAAAATTCCTATGCCTCTTCCTTCTTGATTCATATATAAAAGTACACCTTTGCCTTCTTTTTCTATCTGTTTAAGTGCAGATTGAAGCTGCTGTCCACAATCGCACCTAAGTGAGTGAAAAACATCTCCCGTAAGACACTCTGAATGTACTCTCACAAGAACAGGTTCTTTTTCAAAATTATCTCCCTTTACAAGACACACATGCTCATCACCATTTAATATATTTTTATAACCTATAATTTTAAATTTTCCAAATCTAGTTGGAAGATTAGCAGAAGCCACTCTTTTAACCAACTTCTCTGTCTTCTTTCTATAAGCTATTAAATCCACTATAGTAACAATTTTTAAATTATGTTCTTTAGCAAACTCCATCAAATCATCTCTTCTTGCCATAGTTCCATCATCTTTTATTATTTCACATATTGCTGCTGCGCCTTTAAATCCTGCAAGCTTAGCTAGATCAACTGAAGCTTCCGTATGACCAGTTCTGTCAAATACTCCATTTCCCTTAGCTATAAGCGGAAATATGTGTCCTGGTCTTCTGAAGTCATCTTTATAATTTGAAGCAGCTATCATATTTATGGTACGTGCTCTTTCAAAAGCTGATATTCCCGTTGTAGTATCTTTATAGTCAACAGTTACAGTAAATGCTGTTTCATGATTGTCTGTATTATGCTGAACCATAGGATTTAATCCAAGTTTTATTGCTATTTCTTCTTCAATTGGTGCACACAAAAGACCTTTTGCATATTTGATCATAAAATTAATATTTTCCCCAGTTGCCTTCTCTGCAGGTATAACTAAATCACCTTCATTTTCTCTTCCTTCATCATCTACAATTATGATCATTTTCCCTTGTTTAAGATCTTTTATTGCATCTTCTATAGTATCAAATTTAAAATTCATGATTTTTATCTCCCTTCAAAAATAAATGTTTAGACATCTGAAAAAAATGCCTTATTGCATAAAGCCATATTCCTTTAGTTTTAAAGCATCTATACTGCCGCTCTTTTCTGGCTCTTTTTTTGGATTCAAAACCATTTTTTCTACATATTTTCCTATTAAATCACACTCTATATTTACTAAATCTCCTATTTTTTTATAATCTAAAATAGTTTCCATCTTAGTATGGGGTATAAGAGACACACTGAAACAATTTTTATTTAATTCTGCTACAGTAAGGCTCACACCATCTATAGTCACAGAACCTTTTCGTACTATATATCTAAATAAATCAGAAGACGCCTCTATGTCTATCCAGGTTGAGATGTCCTCTTCTCTCACATCTACAATTTTTCCAGTACCATCTATATGTCCACTTACTATATGTCCACCTAATCTGTCTCCAAGCCTTAGAGCCCTTTCCAGGTTAACTTTGCTTCCTATTTTTAAATCTTTTAAACTGCTTATTCTCAAAGTTTCAGCCATAATATCTACAGTAAAAGAATCCTTTTTTAAATCAACTACAGTAACACAAGTTCCATTTACAGCAATGCTGTCTCCCAGTTTAACTCCATCTAGTAAATTTCCTGCTTTTATGGAGACTTTTGAAGAATTTCTTCCCTTTGATACTTTTAATATTTCTCCTATTTCTTCTACCAAACCAGTAAACAAGTTTATCCCTTCTTTCTAATTTTCAGCATTTATTACATAGGCTTGTATCATAATATCCTCTCCCACATTTTCTGCACATATATCTTTTAATTTTATACTGTCTGAGAGGTTTTCAATTCCATATCCTTCAACTGAAGTTTTAGCATTCTTACCTCCAAGTATTTTAGGTGCAATAAAATAAATAACTTTATTTACAATTCCAGACTTAATTGCAGAAAAATTGAGTTCTGCGCCTCCCTCAACAAGTACACTATCTATACCCATTTCTCCAAGTTTTTTAGTTAAATATTTTAAATCCACCCTTCCTTCTCTATTTTCTGGACAGGCAACTATATTTACTCCCATAGATTTTAAAGACTCTGCCTTGTCCTTATCAAACTTTTCTGTACATGCTATTATTATTTCCCTTTCACGAGAAGTTTTAAAAATTTGAGATTCAACAGGCACTCTCAGCTTTGAGTCTACAATTACAGCTTTAGGACTTTTGCACTTTTCTTCAAGCCTTGTAGTTAAAAGAGGATCATCTAAAATCACAGTACCTACCCCAACCATAATTGCCATAACTCTATTTCGCATCTTATGAACTTTTAACCTTGATTCTTCACCTGTTATCCATTTAGACTCACCACTAACTGTAGCTATTTTCCCATCTAAGGTAACTCCAGATTTTAAAATTACAAAAGGTACCTTTGACTTTATATAATTCATAAATATCTCATTTATTTTTACAGCTTCTCTTTCCATAACCCCGGTAACTACTTCTATATTTTTATCTTTTAAAATTTTTACGCCTCTTCCTGATACAAGAGGATTTGGATCTACACTTCCTATTACTACCCTTTTTATTCCAGCTTCTACTATAGCTTTTGCACAAGGCGGAGTTTTTCCATAATGTGAACAAGGTTCTAACGTTACATACAAATCTGCACCTTTTGAATTATCTCCTGCTTCTCTAAGTGCATATATTTCCGCATGAGGCCCTCCAAAAAAACTATGATAACCTTTTCCTATTATCTTTCCATTTTTGACTATCACAGCTCCCACAAGGGGATTTGGATTCACAAATCCTCTTCCCAATAAAGCTAGTTTTAAAGCTTCTTTCATATACTTTTCATCTGTATTTTCTTTTTCCATAAGATTCACTTCCATAATTTTAATTATATATTTATTTACTTTTTTGTATAAATATAACATTGTATGCTTATAAAACTCCTACTTTTCTTGAAATTTTGCATATAAAAATTCCCTGAAACAACCTTCAGGGAATAAAATTACAAAACACATAAAAACATAGCTTAAACTATATCTTTACTTTCTTTTATCCAGACTTTACTGTCGGTACTGGAATCAAACCAGTTCATGCTATAAAAGCTCGCGGACTATACCGCCGATCGGGAATTTCACCCTGCCCCGAAAGTTTAACTTTATTAAGTTTTATCATGCTTTCAATATATACCTATTTTTTTCTATTGTCAATGGTAATTTTGCAATTTTTTATTCTTGCTCTCCTAAGTCAATTCCACGATATTTCTTTTTTGTCTCCATATCTTTTAACATATTAAGTATTTCTGGATTTATATTTTCCCCTTTATCATAACTAGAATTTACTCTTCTTATCTCAAATTTTTTAACTTGTTCCAGCATAATATCTGCCTGACTTGAAAGTTCTTCACTTGCTGCTGCACTTTCTTCAGACGTAGCAGAATTTTCTTGAATTACCTGGGATACCTCCATTATTCCGCTGTTAATCTGCTCTGCACCAGTGGCCTGTTCACTAGAAGCTTCTGCTATACTTTCCACAAAATCTGCTACTTTTGTAACTCCTTCTACAATTTCACCAAGAGCTTCAGCAGTTTCATTTGCAATCTTAGTACCTGTATCCACCTTCTTAATGGAATCTTCTATTAGTGCAGTAGTTTCTTTTGCAGCATCCCGTGATTTTGCGGCTAAATTTCTTACTTCCTCAGCAACTACTGCAAACCCTTTTCCGTACCTACCTGCCCTCGCAGCTTCAACAGCAGCATTTAGAGCCAGAATATTTGTCTGAAAAGCAATATCATCTATAGCCTTTATAACCTTGGATATATTACCTGAAGCTGCATTTATATCATCCATACTTTTAAGCATTTCCTCCATATGTGAATTTCCCTTAACTGCATTAACTTTCACCTGTTCAGTCAATTCATTTGCCTTACCTGCATTATCCGCATTAAGTCTTATTTGTGAAGAAATTTCTTCTACAGAAGCCGTCAATTCTTCTACAGAACTTGCTTGTTCCGTAGAGCCTTGAGAAAGGGCTATACCCGAATCTGATACTTGTTTTGCACTGGAAGCCACCTGGTTTGCCGCAGCTTGAATATTTGTTACAACTTCATTTAAATTATCATTCATCTTTTTAAATGACCTGGCAAGTATTCCTATTTCATCTTTTCTACTAGTATTTATATTTACATTTAAATCTCCATCTGCAACTTTATCTGTAGAAATCATAAGCTCCCTAATTGGTCTTATTATGGATAGTGAAATAATTGTTCCCAGTACTACAGCAGCAAGCACTCCTATAATTATAAAAATTATAATTATTTTTTGACTTGCACTGGCTGTTTTATCATTGTTCTCTGAAGAACTTTCTGCAATACTTTCCTTTAAATTTATAATCGTCTTTAAACTATTTGCCACATCATTCTGTGCCACAGCAAGCTTACTATTAAGTGAATTTATTTCGCTTTTGCGGTTCCCATCTTTTGACATCTTCATAATTTCATTAGCTGTTTCCATATACTTTGCTTTAGAGGATTTAAGCTTTTCAACTTCTTCTTTTCCAGCATCAGTTAAAAGTGTCTTTGAAAATTCATCTAATTGTCTGTCAAAATTGGAGCTAAAAGAATTTACCTTATTTATAGATTGATTTATATCCGATTGGTTATCTTCTAAGATTACATCCTTTAAATTTGATCTTATATCCCCGGAAGTTAAAGTAAGTTCAGTCAACTGCCCTAGCGGAACTGTCATATTTTTATATAATTGAGTGTCTAAATTATTGATTTTATTCATACTTGTTAATCCAAATATTCCAATTATACACATTATAAGTACAATTAAAAAAAATCCTACAAATAGCCTTATCCCTATTTTTAAATTATTAAATAATTTCACATCCATCCACTCCTCTGATATTAAATATTACTTAAACTGTCTGCGTCCTCGTGGTTTAACAGTTTGTTACAATCCAAAAGTAGTTTTACATTATTTTGAATTTTCCCTATACCCTTTATAAACTTATTTTTGATTTTGCTGATTTCAGGAGGGTCTACAATTTCACAATCAGGTATATCTATTACCTCGGAGACACCATCTACAATAAGTCCTACATAAATCCCCTCAATCTGAATTACAATAATACATGTTCTGTCATTATACTCCATTGGTTTCTTTCTAAATCTTAACCTAATATCCATTACAGGTATTATTTTACCCCTTAGGTTTATAATTCCTTTTATATATTCAGGAAGTTCAGGTATTTCGCTTATGGGCTGGATTCCTATTATTTCAATAACATATTTAATTTCTATACCATAAAATTCATTCTCAAGAGTAAAAGTAAGATACTTATTCTTTTGCGTATCTTCTTCTTCAATTAAGCTATCATCTATTACAACTTCCGACATATTTACATCATCCTTTCACTGTAAGCATCTATTTGACAAGCATATTTACAAGTTCACCTATATCAAGTATTAAACTAATACTTCCATCTCCAAGAAGAGTACACCCTGAAAGTCCATCTATATTTTTTATTTTTTTTATATAATTAGGTAAACACTTTACTACAACCTGCTGCTGTCCAGCTAATTCATCTGCAAATATACATAATCCATTATTGTCTTTTTCTACCATGACAATTATTCCATCTTCTAAATTTTTAACATTAGTTTTTATATTGTATAATTTGTGTATACGGATAAGAGGATAACACTTTCCCCTCACCATTATCATTTCACCGCTGTCCATATTAGAAATCATATTGCTTTTTTCTATACTAAAAAGTTCTTTTATAGATGTAATAGGAATGGTATAATAGGAATTTCCTACCTTTATATTCATACCATCTATAATTGCAAGGGTTCGAGGTATTTTCATAGTTGTAGTAGACCCATAATTCTCCAAACTATCTATTGAAACTGATCCACATATATCTTGAATATTTTTAACTACTACATCCATACCAACCCCTCTTCCGCTAAATTCTGTAACATTTCCATTGGTGGAAAAACCAGGGATAAAGATTAAACTATAGATTTCTTTGTCACTCAATTCCTTTGGATTTTTCTTAAGTATTCCATTTGAAACAGCTTTTTCTAATATACTTTTCTTGTCTAATCCCCTACCATCGTCTTTTACAATTATAACAATGTCATTTCCTTCATTCTTTGCTTCTAAGGTAACCGTTCCCGTTTTACTTTTTCCAAGACATTTTCTATCTTCTCCTGATTCTATTCCGTGATCAATAGAATTACGCACCAAATGCATAAGTGGATCTGATATATGTTCAATTATATTTTTATCTACTTCAGTATCCTCTCCAATTAATTTTAAGTGAACTTGCTTTTTTAACTTTTTACTCATATCATGCACTATACGATTCATTTTGTGAAATACTATAGATATAGGCACCATCCTTACAGACATTATCACATCCTGAAGTTCACTTGTAATTTTATGAAGCTGCCTTGATGATTTTTCAAAATTACTCAGTTTCATTCCTCTCAAATCAGGATTTTGAGTAACCATAGCTTCAGCAATAACCATTTCCTCTACTAAATACATCAACTTATCTAGCTTGTCCACTTTTACATTTATAAAATCTTGTGTAATTATTGATTTATCCTTCGTATTTTCAACACACAGGTTTGTTCTCTGATTAGATTTAGTAGATTGCTGAAACTGTTCATCATTTTCCAGTTTTTCAAGTTTAAAGGTTTTCAAAAAAACTGTCTGATTTAAAATTTCAGAAAGCTCATCATAAGACTTACTGGATTTTATGAATACTTTAAAACCGCTCTCATGTATTATTTTACAGGTATCATCATTTTCCATTATATCCTTAGGTATATAATTAACCTTCTCCGCAAATTCTTTCAAAGTTTCTACTACAGTATACGCTCTTAAGTTTTCCATTTCACAGTCATCTTCAAAAAATATAAGTGCTTTATATCTATTAGTCAATTTAACTTCTTCGTTTATATTTTCTCTACTAATATTATCTTTAGGGCTTTTATCTTGTAACTCCATAAGAAAATTTTTATTGTACTCTATTATAGAATCACAGTTTCCGTCCACTTTATTCCCTTTTTTTATTTTTTCAAGTTCCACCTTCATAAAATCCACACATTTTAAAATCAAATCCGATAAACTTTCGTAATCTACATCTTTAGGTCTCTCTTCTCTAAGAAAATAAAACAAATCTTCTATAGAGTGAGCCAACTTTGAAATATATTCATAGGACATCATAGCAGAAGATCCTTTAATTGTATGCATAATGCGAAATATCTCATTGATAGTTTCTTCCGAATAGCAATTTCCACTTTCATTTTCCAATATTAATGTTTCAAGTTGATCAATAAGCTGGGATGTTTCAAATATATAGGATTCAAGTATGACATCATCTGAGCTTTTATCTGACACAATTTACCACCCCCAGTTTTAATATCTAGATTGCTAATACTTTATTAAGTGCTTTAACCAATTGATCTTCTTTAAAGGGTTTAACAATAAATGACCTGGCACCACTAACTATTGCCCTTTTAACCATAGCTTCTTGTCCCATTGAAGTTATTATAACAACCTTAGCCTTATCATCATGTTCCCTGATTTTTTTAAGCGCCTCAATTCCATCCATATCAGGCATTGTAATATCCATTGTTACAATATCAGGATTATATTGCTTATATTTAAAAATTGCTGAAGCTCCATTTTCAGCTTCTCCAACAACCTCAAATCCATTTCTAGCAAGCATAGTCTTTAGAGATATTCTCATAAAAGATGCATCATCAACAATAAGTACTTTTGACATAAATTTTTCCCCCTTATATTAACACATTGATTGTTTTTTTAAATTTTATAAAAAGCTTTATAAGGTAAACTATTGATAAAAAGTATCAATATGGTAATTATTAACTTAAATTTACTGGCACTAAAAATATTATTTGTATTACTTATATTCGTTTATAACATCTACATCTATATACATATTCCTTTTATTTTTTGTTATTTTATTATAAAAAATATAATTATATTAAAATTTGTATTGATTTTATGTCTTTTATTGTATTCTTAGCTCTTATATTTTTTGTCCTAATACCTTTTCAAAATAGTATAATATTAGTAACTTAACTTTTTTAGTTAAAAGTTGAAAATTGAGAGTTGAGAATGAAGGTTGATTTTTAGCTATCACAAAAAATCTTTAAACTTATATGAAACATCAATGTCTCGCTTTAGCGAAACGAGCCTTCAAAAATTTAATTAAAGATTTTTTGTAGTGTAACGGAAAAAATCCACATTAACTCTCCACTTTCCACTCTCAATTCTCAACTAATCAAATTGTTTCGCAAAGTTTTTATATTAAGTCCAAACTTTATATGTGCAAAAGTTAAATTAGTTAAAGGAGGATACTATGAACTTAAATGGAAAACGAATTATAATTACAGGTGCTTCTTCTGGGATTGGAGGAGAACTCTTAAAAATGCTAGCAAAATATGATACCACAATTATTGCAGTGGGACGAAACGTAAAAAATATACCTGATATAAATAATAAAATAACTCCCTATAAATGTGATGTATCTCAGAAAGAAAATATAGATAAATTATTTGACTTTGCTCTAAAAAAGATGGGAGGAATAGATCTATTCATTGCAAATGCAGGTTTTGCCTATTGTGAAGAACTAAACAAAGCTGATTGGGATCATATAGAAAATATTTTTAAAACAAACGCAATTTCACCAATATACTCCTTTGAAAAAATGAAAGAGCTAAATAAAGGAAGGCGTTATACTGTAGTAATAACCTGTTCCGCAGTAAGCCACGTACCCCTTCCCGGTTATGCCCTTTATTGTTCAACAAAAGCAGCTATAGATCATTTTGCTCACACATACCGTTTTGAAAAAAATGACAGAGGGAAGCTTACACTTGTTTATCCAGTGGCAACTGCATCAAATTTTTTTAAAAATGCAGGTGAAAAGGCACCCATTCCATTCCCGATTCATCCACCTAAATGGGTAGCCTTCTGTATGCTCATAGGCATAAAATTTAACTTTCATTCCGTTTACCCTTCACCTTTATACGCCCTTAGTTATTACACTATAAATCGTATCTTCCCATTCATTTATGGTATATATGATATTATAAACGCATTAGTATTTAAAATATGGGCAAAAAAACATAGAACTCATAATTAGCGCAGCATGCCAAACAGCACCTCAGGTATATTACCAAGAGATACTTGTTTTTCTACAGCTCCTATTTCGTAGGCAACTTTTGGCATGCCATATACTACAGATGATTTCTCATCTTGTCCAATAGTTTGAGCTCCTTTTCTCCTCATATAGCGAAGTCCCTTAGCACCATCATAGCCCATACCCGTGAGTATAATACCGATTGCATTTTTAGAAGCTTCCTTTGCTACTGATTCAAAAAGTACATCAACAGAAGGGCAATGTCCATTGACTTTTTCGCCACGAAATAGTTGAACCTTATACTTATTTCCAATCCTTTTAATGGTCATATGTTTATCACCAGGGGCAATTAATACTTTTCCAGTCTCAACATACTCCCCCCCTTGTGCCTCTCTTACTCGTAATTTCGTTTGATTATTAAGTCTTTCTGCAAACATTCTTGAAAAGACAGGTGGTATGTGCTGTACAATTAAAATACCAGGCATATTTTCTGGAAATGTTTTAAGTATATTGTATACAGCTTCAGTACCTCCTGTAGATGCTCCTATTGCAATTATCTTATTTGTATTAATGTGCTGACTTATATTAAATGGAACGGCTTTCTTTTTTACGCCAGATACCACATTTACACCATAGCACGTATTAATCTTTTCTATCAAAGTGTCTATAAAATCTTTTACACTATTTGTAGATTGTACATCTGGCTTTGAAACAAAATCTACAGCACCTGCTTCCATTGCATCTACTAATGATTCATTTATAGAACTTACAACTATTATAGGAAGTGGATACTGTGGAAGCAATCTTTTTATAAACTCAATACCATTCATCTTTGGCATCTGCACATCACATATCATCACATCAGGATTAAATGCAAGTATCTTATCCCTGGCATCAAAAGGATCAACCGCTCTAGCTACTACTTCTATATATGGTTCAGAAGAAATACCCATGGATATAACTTCTCTAAACACTAGACTGTCATCCACAATTAGAACCCTTATTTTTTTTGCCTCCATTTGTCTTTTCCTTTCTGTAAATATAATAATTTAAAAATACTTAATAGACACCTAGATAACTGCCTATTGGAATTATTTAACATTCTTCATCACCTAAATCAATTTTTCCGTGATATTTCTTTTTTGACTTCATATTTTTTAGCATATTAATCACTTCTGGATTTATATTTTCCATTTTATCATAACTAGAATTTACTCTTCTTATTTTAAATTTCTCAACTTGTTCCAGCATAATATCTGCCTGACTTGAAAGTTCTTCACTTGCTGATGCACTTTCTTCAGCTGTAGCAGAATTTTCTTGAATCACCTGGGATACCTCCATTATTCCGCTGTTAATCTGCTCTGCACCAGTGGCCTGTTCATTAGAAGCTACTGCTATGCTTTCCACAAAATCTGCTACTTTTGTAACTCCTTCTACAATTTCACCAAGAGCTTCAGCAGTTTCATTTGCAATCTTAGTACCTGTATCCACCTTCTTAATTGAATCTTCTATTAGTGCAGTAGTTTCTTTTGCAGCATCCCGTGATTTTGCGGCTAAATTTCTTACTTCCTCAGCAACTACTGCAAAGCCTTTTCCGTACCTACCTGCCCTTGCGGCCTCAACAGCAGCGTTTAGAGCCAGAATATTTGTCTGAAAAGCAATATCATCTATAGCCTTTATAACCTTGGATATATTACCTGAAGCTGCATTTATATCATCCATACTTTTAAGCATTTCCTCCATATGTGAATTTCCCTTAACTGCATTAACTTTCACGTGTTCAGTCAACTTATTTGCCTTGCCTGCATTATCTGCATTGAGTTTTATTTGTGAAGAAATCTCTTCCACAGAAGCGGTCAGTTCCTCCACAGAACTTGCTTGTTCCGTAGAACCTTCTGAAAGAGCTATTCCCGAATCTGATACCTGTTTTGCACCGGCAGCTACCTGATTTGCCGCAGCTTCAATATTAGTTATAACTTCATTCAAACTATCTGACATCTTTTTAAATGACTTTGAAAGTATTCCCACTTCATCTTTTCCACTAGTATCTATATGTACATTTAAATCCCCGCTTGCAATTTTATTTGCAGATGCCATGAGTTCTTTAATAGGCCTTATTATAGATAATGAAATAATTGTTCCTAGTAATGCAGCAGCAGCCATTCCTATAATTATAAAAATTATGATTAGTTTTCCACTTGCACTTGCTGTTTTATCATTGCTCTCTGAAAAACTTTTGGCACTATTTTCTTCTAAATTTATAAGAACTTTTAAGCTATTTGCCACATCATTCTGTGCCGTATTAAGCTTACTATTAAGTAAATTTATTTCACTTTTGTTATTTCCGTTTTTGGAGATTTCCATAATTTCATTAGCTGTTTCCATATATTTTGCTTTAGAGGATTTAAGCTTTTCAACTGCCTCTTTTCCGGCATCAGTTAAAACTGACTTTGAAAATTCATCTAATTGTCTGTCAAAATTGGAGCTAAAAGAATTTACCTTATTTATAGATTGATTTATATCCGATTGGTTATCTTCTAAGATTACATCCTTTAAATTTGATCTTATATCCCCGGAAGATAAAGTAATTTCAGTCAACTTTCCTAGGGGAACTGCCCTATTTTCATACAATTGAGAGTCCAAATTATCTATCTTATTTATACTTGTTAATCCAAATATTCCAATTATACATGCAATAGCTGTAATTAAAGTAAAACCTATAAATAATCTTATACTTATTTTTAAATTATTAAATAATTTCAAATCCATCCACTCCTTTGATATTAAATATTACTTAAACTGTCTGCGTCCTCGTGATTTAATAACTTGTCACAATCTAAAAGTAGTTTTACATTATTTTGAATTTTCCCTATACCCTTTATAAACTTATTTTTGATTTTGCTGATTTCTGGAGGGTCTACAATCTCACAATCAGGTATATCTATCACCTCAGAGACACCATCTACAATAAGTCCTACAGAAATATCTTCAATCTGGATTACAATAATGCATGTTCTGTCGTTATATTCCATTGCTTCCTTTTTAAATCTTAACCTAACATCCATTACAGGTATTATTTTGCCTCTCAAATTTATAATTCCCTTTATGTATTCAGGAAGTTCAGGTATTTCACTTATAGGCTGGATTCCTATTATTTCAATAACATATTTAATTTCTATACCATAAAATTCATTCTCAAGAGTAAAAGTAAGATATTTATTCTTTTGCGTATCTTCTTCTTCCATTAAGCTATCATCTATTACAACTTCCGACATATTTACATCATCCTTTCACTGTAAGCATCTATTTGACAAGCATATTTACAAGTTCACCTACATCAAGTATTAAACTAATACTCCCATCTCCAAGAAGAGTACACCCTGAAAGTCCATCTATATTTTTTATTTTTTTTATATAATTAGGTAAACACTTTACTACAACCTGCTGCTGTCCAATCAATTCATCTGCAAATATACACAGTCCCCTATTGTCTTTTTCTACCATAATAATTATTCCATCTTCTAAATTTTCAATATTAGTAGTTATATTATATAATTTGTGTATACGCAAAATAGGATAGCACTCACCTCTTACCATTATCATTTCATCATCATTAATATTAGAAATTACATTATTTTTTTCCACACTAAAAAGTTCTTTTATAGATGTAATAGGAATAGTATAGTATGAATTTCCTACCTTTATATTCATACCATCTATAATTGCAAGGGTTCGAGGTATTTTCATAGTTGTAATAGATCCTCTATTCTCCAAACTGTCTATTGAAACTGATCCACCTACATTTTGAATATTTTTAACTACTACATCCATACCAACCCCTCTTCCGCTAAATTCTGTAACATTTTCATTGGTAGAAAAGCCAGGAATAAAGATTAAATTATAGATTTCTTTGTCACTCATTTCCTCTGGATTTTTCTTAAGTATCCCATTTGAAACAGCTTTTTCTAATATACTTTTCTTATCTAATCCCCTACCATCGTCTTTTACAATTATAACAATGTCATTTCCTTCATTTTTTGCTTCTAAAGTAACCGTTCCAGTTTCACTTTTTTCAAAACATTTTCTATCTTCTATTGATTCTATTCCGTGATCAATAGAATTACGTACCAAATGCATAAGTGGATCTGATATATGTTCAATTATATTTTTATCTACTTCAGTATCCTCTCCAATTAATTTTAAGTGAACTTGCTTTTTTAACTTTTTACTCATATCCCGAACTATACGATTCATTTTGTGAAATACTATAGATATAGGCACCATCCTTACAGACATTATCACATCCTGAAGTTCACTTGTAATTTTATGAAGCTGCCTTGATGATTTTTCAAAATTACTCAGTTTCATTCCTCTCAAATCAGGATTTTGAGTAACCATAGCTTCAGCAATAACCATTTCCTCTACTAAATACATCAACTTATCTAGCTTGTCCACTTTTACATTTATAAAATCTTGTGTAATTATTGATTTATCCTTCGTATTTTCAACACACAGGTTTGTTCTCTGATTAGATTTAGTAGATTGCTGAAACTGTTCATCATTTTCCAGTTTTTCAAGTTTAAAGGTTTTCAAAAAAACTGTCTGATTTAAAATTTCAGAAAGCTCATCATAAGACTTACTGGATTTTATGAATACTTTAAAACCGCTCTCATGTATTGTTTTACAGGTATCATCATTTTCCATTATATCCTTAGGTATATAGTTAATCTCTTCTGAAAACTCTCTCAAAGTTTCCACTACGGTATAAGCCCTTAAGTTTTCCATTTCACAGTCATCTTCAAAAAATACAACTGCCTCATATACATTAATAGCTGATTTGGCCTCACCCGCATTTTCCTTATTAACATCCTCCTTAAAGTTCCTATCTTTTAATTTTGTAAGGAAATTCTTATTATTATCTATTATAGAATCACAGCTGCCATCAACTTTATCTCCATTTTTTATTTTTTCAAGTTCCACTTTTATAAAATCCACACATTTTAAAATCAAATCCGATAAACTTTCATAATCTACATCTTTAGGTTTCTCTTCTCTGAGAAAATAAAACAAATCTTCTATAGAGTGAGCCAACTTTGAAATATATTCATAGGACATCATAGCGGAAGATCCTTTAATTGTATGCATAATGCGAAATATCTCATTGATAGTTTCTTCCGAATAGCAATTTCCACTTTCATTTTCCAATATCAATGTTTCAAGTTGATCAATAAGCTGGGATGTTTCAAATATATAGGATTCAAGTATGACATCATCTGAGCTTTTATCTGACACAATTTACCACCCCCAGTTTTATTATTTAGACTGATAATACTTTATTAAGTGCTTTAACCAATTGATCTTCTTTAAAGGGTTTAACAATAAATGACCTGGCGCCACTAACTATTGCCCTTTTAACCATAACTTCTTGTCCCATTGCGGTTATCATAACAACCTTAGCTTTATTATCATACTCTTTGATCTTTTTAAGCGCCTCAATTCCATCCATATCAGGCATTGTAATATCCATTGTTACAATATCAGGATTGTATTGCTTATATTTAGTAATCGCCGAAACTCCATCTTTAGCTTCTCCAACAACCTCAAATCCATTTTTAGACAGCATAGTCTTTAGCGATATTCTCATAAAAGATGCATCATCAACAATAAGTACTTTTGACATAAATTTATCCCCCTTATAATTAAATTTTGAAGTCGATTTAATTATTAATTATATTTTTCTATATTATCTTCATTTGTTTATAAATTCTACATCTATATCCATTTTCCTTTATTTTTTGTTTTTTTATTATAAAAAATATAAATGTATTAAAGTTTACATTATTCTTATACAATTCATCGTATATAACAATACAGGAAGTTACATTTCTAAATGGAAATACATAAAAAAATTAGCAAGTCATGCAATAAACATTTCTTGCTAATTTAGTAAATAATCTGATTATTTCTTTAAAAATACCTTAAGCCATAATAATTACTGAAGAAGCTTTAACAAGTGCTGTAACTTCAGAACCAACTTTAATTCCTAAATTTTTAATAGATTCCATTGTAATAATTGAACATATAGTTGTTCCATTTCCTAAGTCTACTATAACCTCACCATTTACAGCTCCTTCTTTAATTTCAGAAACTTTTCCTTTTAACTGGTTTCTTGCACTGATTTTCATATTAAATTACCTTCCTTTTAATATATTTTGTAGTGTTTTTAATTTAAACAAAATAAAAGCCACAAGATAGTTGTAGTTTACCCCTATCTTGTGGCTCTTATTCAATCAAAAAGAAATTGTCTTTGTCTATATACATATTCCAGGGCTGGCTAATTTTTTTCAGTGCAACCCAATTTTCCTTTGGAATTTCCCACAGTAAACTTTTAGTCCTAGTATACGGTTTCTCATCTATACAGTCCAAATAAATTGAAACAGTAAAAGGACTTTCATTTATATGATTTACACAGCATTTAAATGTGTTTTCACTTTTATTACCATCTGCTAATTCCACGTAATGTGCTCTAATTCCCATGTAGGATACCTTACCTTCAATTTTATACTTAACTTTAAGAGTACATCCCCAATCTACAGCTTCTATAGTATGTTCATCTATTACTTCAACTTTAGATATATTTTTACATCCTGTAAGCTGTGCTGCTGAAATGGTAGGTGGATTTTTAAATATGTAATCTCTATCACCAAAAGCCTCTACTTTACCTTTATTAATTACCGCTATATTTTTACAAATACGATATATCTCATCTCTATTATGGGACACAAATACCGTATGTCCATTATAGCTAGACAATATATTTATAAGTTGTTCTTCCATTTTACTTCTCAGATGAGTATCTAATGCAGAGAAAGGTTCATCTAATAGAAGTATCTCAGGCTCTATTGCAAGGGCTCTGGCAATAGCAACCCTCTGCTGCTGTCCTCCTGAAAGCTGACTTGGGAATCTTCCCTCCAATCCTTTAAGGTTCATCATATTTATTTTTTCAGAAATTATTCTATTTTTCTTGTCTTTATCCATGTCCTGCAATCCAAACCCTATGTTTTGCCCTACATTCATATTGGGAAACAGAGCATAATTTTGAAATAGGAAACCCACTTTTCGTTTTCTACTTGGAATATTTATTTTTTTATCAGAATCATATAGTACTTTTTCATTTAATACTATTTTTCCCCTATCAGGCGTATCTAATCCAGCAATAAACTTAAGTGTCATGCTTTTACCAGATCCCGAAGCTCCTAAAAGTCCTACTATATTTTTTTCACTGTTGAATTTTACTTTTAAACTAAACCCTGGTAACTTCTTTTCAATATCTACATACAGTCCCATTTTTAATTTCTCCTAACACCGTATATATTTTTCTGTTGATAGTCATTCCAATAATTCATAAGTAAAATGACTATAGTTGAGATTGCAACTATTAACAGTACCCACATAAGAGCCTTATCCATCTCTCCATTTTCAGCTGCAAAATAAATAGCTATAGGAATAGTTTCCGTTTTGTTAGGTATATTACCTGCTATCATTAAAGTAGCTCCAAATTCTCCAAGAGCTCTTGCAAAGGAAAGAACTGTAGCTGCCCCTATACCTGGCCAGGCAAGAGGCAGTACAACTTTCCAAAACACTTTCCATTCAGAAACTCCTAATGTTCTTGCTGCACTTACAATATTTCTATCTATCTGCTCAAAAGCTGCCTTTGTAGTTTTATACATAAGAGGAAAAGCTACAACAGCTGCTGCTATTACTGTAGCAGGCCAAGAAAAAATTATATTGATTCCAATTCTAGAAAGTAATTTGCCTATAGGGCTATTTATTCCAAATATAAGGAGTAGAAAGAATCCTGCCACCGTAGGTGGCAGAACAAGTGGGAGGGTAAGTATAGTATCCAAAACATTTCTTAACTTTCCATTATAATTTGCCATTAAATAAGCTACTGCAATTCCTATAAAAAAAGTTATAAATGTAGCCGTAAAGGTAGTCTTTAACGAAATCCATACAGGCGAAGCATCAAAATTCATAAACTTATCCTCTCCATTACAATAAATTATTTGCCAAGCTTAAATCCATATTTTTGAAATACAGCTTTAGCTTTATCACTTGATAAAAATTTAAGAAAATCTTTAGCTTGAGTAGGATTTTTGCTAGCTTTAATTATAGCTGCTGGATATATTACAGCCTTATGAGAGTCTTCAGGTGCCGTAGCTACAATGTTTACTTTCTTTGATATTAATGCATCTGTCTTATAAACAATACCTGCATCTGCATTTCCTGTTTCAACCCAGGTCAAAACTTCTTTTACATCTTTACCAAAAATAGCCTTTGGCTGAACCTTATCCATTAGCTTTAAATTCGTAAGTATTTGCTGGGCATATTGTCCTGCTGGCACACTCTTAAATTCTCCAAGAGCTATTTTTTTGACCTTATCACTTGCTAAGTCGTTAAAGCTCTTAACATTAGAAGATGAATTTTTAGGTACTATAAGTACTACATCATTTTTTAAAAGATCAGCTATAGTATCATTTACTAATAAATTTTTATCCTTTAATGCATTCATCTGTTTTGTTGATGCAGAAAGAAATACGTCTGCTGGTGCACCCTGTTCAATTTGCTGTTGAAGAGTTCCTGATGATCCAAAATTGTATGTAATAGTAACATTCGGATGATCTTTTGCATATAGCTGTTTGATTTCATTCATAGAATCCTTTAAACTTGCAGCAGCAGATACAGTTAAAGTCACTGCCTTCTCCTGTTTTGCAGAGGAATCTGATTTTTTCTCACTTGAGCTCTGACTACCGCCGCAACCTGCTGCCATAGTTGTGACAATTAAAACCAGAATAAGTACTAAACTTTTTTTTAGTTTTTTCATTAAAATACCCCCAGTGTTTAAGACTTATATTATTTTTCAACAAATCATAACATAACATTATATATAGTTATATAAGAAAACATTTTATTTCATAATATAGTGTTTTATTATGATATAGTTATTATATCATCTAATTAAGCAATTGTTCAACCCATTTGTAAACATTATCATAAAAACGTTATAATAATACTTAACATAAAAGCATTAATGCATACAAAAAGCATTCAATTGTAAATTGAATGCTCACTATTATAATTATATATAATATTGAAATTATTCTACTTCCCATATACCTTCAGTTAAAAATCTGTTTGCCTTATCCTGCGCCTTTTTTACAATAGCATCATTATATCCTAAAATACCTAAAAGTTTTATTGCATTTTGAGTGGTAGCCCTTCCTTCATGGATTCTATAATCAAACTTTATCTCATTATTTTCAATACTTTCTTGAAAATGATAATTCTCAAAATATCTTTCAAGTATATGAGTAAGTTCCACATCATGGGTAGCTGCAATGCATATACAATTATTTAAAGTTAAATATTTTAGCACTTGAGAAGAAGCTGAAATTCTTTCTACAGTATTGGTTCCTCGTAAAATTTCATCTACAAAACATATAGTAGGTATATCCTCATTTAAATTATCTATAATTCTCTTTAAAGATTTAGTTTCTACTATATAATAGCTTTCATTGCTAAATATATCGTCTTTCAAAGCCATAGATGTATATATTTTGAAATAACAGCATTTAAATTCTGAAGCAAGGCAGGTATATATTGTCTCAGCTAAAATAATATTTATAGCTACTGTTTTTAAAAAAGTTGATTTACCTGATGCATTGGACCCTGTAATTAAGATGGAATCTGAAATCTCTATGGAGTTTGGCACAGATTTTTCCATAAGGGGATGCCTTATATCTTTAAACACATTCACATTTTCCTGCTTTCTTCTGCATTTAATAAGCTCTGGCGTAACATAATTTTTTATTCTTTCCCTATAAGCTGCAATAGACATACAGCTATCTATAGTTCCAATTACTTCAAATATTACTTTAAACTCACTGCTTCTTTCCATAAGAGCATTTGACATTTTTTCATAATTAATTAAATCCGTAAGTAAAAACATGCTAGTATACTCAGCTATTATACCTACATCTGTACCATTATTTCTTGAAGCAAAAGAAAGTCTTTTTATAGATCTTAGCTTTTTAAGAGATTCCCTTAATTTTTCATTGTAATCTTTAAACTCTTTTATATCTTCTTTCAAAATATCTCCAGCATATTTTACTATTTTAAGTATGTACATAAAGGATTCAAATTTATGCTTTATCCTATTTTTTTCTTTATAATATACAAATATATTATAGGAAAAGGACAATATGACGGTAGCGAGTCCAATATATGGATTCAAAAATATTAATCCTACACCTACAAAAGGGATTAAGGACAAAATTCTATAGTAAAGCAGTAATGACTTTCTCTTATTATCTCTATTGTAAAAGTAATCAGTTATAAAACAAGACCTATTTTTCCCTAATTTTGCCAGAATATATTGTATGCTTTTTCTATTCTTACTATTATTTTGAAAAAATTTTATTAATTCATCTCTATGTTTAAGTTTCCCCTCATCGTATATAGGTTCTCTTAGCATATTATATAAATACTGTTCTCCTGGACTACTTTCTGTATTATTTATTTTTTTAAAAATACTATCCATATCAAGATCTTTCCAGGTAATTTCATCAATAAAAACTGTTTCTTTTTCCACTTCTTTTCTATTATTAAAGTATTCAGCTGTACTCTTTAAGTCATCTTCCGTATATTTTTCTTCATCCTCTGCACCCCAATCATTTTCTATTCTTCTCCTAATTTCATTATTTGACTTAATATTTGAAAATACTGATATTAATATGCTTACTAATATAATAGCAGCTATATATCCGAGTACAACCCACATATGTCTTCCTCCTTTTATTTTTTACTTTCGCTTATGTTCTAAGTGTAGCTCTAATTCTATCATTGTTTAACAATAAATCTATAGCATCTAAAATATTTGTAACTGCTATGTCAGATTCTATCAAAGATTTAGTAAAGCATCCTTCTCTCCCAATAACACAAATAGATATAATACTATTTTTAAACATTTCCAGATCATTTCTTCCATTGCCAACAGATGCAGTAACATCACATCCCAGCTTTTCAACCATATACTTTTTATCTTTAGATGAATCTTCTTTATTAAATACTTTAACTTTAACTGGAAGACCCTGGCACTGCCTTTTTACAGTTCCATAAGTATCTGCCGTAATAATATAAATATTAACATCTTTGCCTGCTAACTCCTTTAATTTATCCCCCACAGAGTCAATTAAAATCCCATCTTGTCCAAGAGTACCATTAAAATCAAAAATAACATTTTTTATGGTAATATTCCTTCTCCCGGGTATATTAAATATTATCATTTTTAATTATCCCCTTTATAACATTTTACAAATTATTTAATTTTACTGTAAACTATTCAAACATAACTTGTCAATGTTAACTTTGCTATCACACTCCTAAAAATAAACAGATTTCTAAGTTTCTAGTATTTATTGACAAATTCCTTTTCAACTAGTAATATTATATATGCAAGAAGTAGGAGCAAAAACAGAAAAAATATATACAATAGAAGGAAATGAAGATAATAAAAATTACATTCAAAGCATGAAATATAATTTACAAGTGATTTATAACAGCTTAAAATAAATTTTCCAACAATTTGTTTGACATGTCATTTTCAATATAATATAATTTAATAAATTGCATAAAATAATCATGTAACTGGCGGAAATGGAGTTTACCATAGGGAGCATGATTAAAAAGATATCGACCGCCTGGGTAAATTATATAATTTACCCAGGTTTTTTATGCTTAAATTTAAAATGGAGGTATTTTATAAATGGAAATGAATGAATTTGTACTTAAATATGGGTGCAACCCACACCAAAAACCTGCAAGAGTTTATATAAAAAAAGGCTCTCTTCCCTTTAAAATATTGAATGGAAGACCCGGATATATCAATCTTATGGACGCTTTTAATTCCTGGCAACTTGTAAAGGAACTTAGAAATGCCACAGGACTTTGTAGTGCTGCTTCTTTTAAGCATGTAAGTCCTGCAGGTGCTGCAGTTGCAGTGCCTCTAAATGATATATTAAAAAAGGCATATGCAGTTTCAGATATGGAACTCTCCCCTGCAGCTGTTGCTTATTCAAGGGCAAGAGGAGCAGATAGGATGTCCTCCTACGGAGATTTTGCAGCTATAAGTGATGAAGTTGACTTATCTGCTGCTAAAATACTTAAAGCATCGGTTTCAGATGGAATAATTGCCCCATCCTACAGCAAAGAAGCATTAGAACTTTTAAAGACAAAGAAAAAAGGGAACTACTGTATAATTCAAATTGATCCAAATTATGAACCAGAAGGAATGGAAAAAAGAGAGATATTTGGAGTAACTTTTGAACAAAAAAGGGATGACGCAGTTATAACAGAGAATCTTTTAAAAAACATAGTAACAGATAATAAGAATATGCCAGAAAGTGCTAAAAGAGATCTTCTAATTTCAATGATCACCCTAAAATACACACAATCTAACTCAGTTTGTTTCGCAGTAGACGGTCAAGTAATTGGAGTTGGAGCAGGCCAGCAGTCAAGAGTTCACTGTACAAGACTTGCTGCATCAAAGGCAGATATATGGTTTTTAAGACAACATCCTAAGGTACTGTCCCTGCCTTTTAAAGAAGGGCTTAAAAGACCTGAAATGGATAATGTAATAGACCAGTATCTCCGCGATGACATAACTCCTGAGGAAACTATGGGATGGAAAGATGTATTTACTGAAATTCCTAAAAGACTTACTTTAGATGAAAAAAAGGATTGGCTTTCAAAACTTCAAGGCGTATCTTTAGGATCTGACGCGTTTTTCCCATTTAGAGATAATATAGACAGAGCCTCTAAAAGCGGTGTAAAGTATATTGTCCAGCCAGGTGGTTCTATAAGAGATGACATTGTAATAAAAGCTTGTAACAACTATGATATGGTAATGGCATTTTCAAATTTGAGATTATTCCACCATTAATCATAGACTCAACTTTCACAAGTTAAGAATTAATAATAAAGAATTAATAGCGAAAGATTTTTTGTAGTGTAACGGGAAAAATTTACATTAACTATTAATTCTTCATTCTTAACTATTAATTTAAAATATTACTTGACCTTTATTTCTTTATTTCTTTATTCCCCATTTGTTCATTTTCTATTTTTTTTCTTTCTACAAATCTTCCCATTAAAAATGCTACAACACCAACTCCTATACCTGTTTGTACACAGAATAAAAAGCTTTCAACTTCTCCTGGTAATTCTCCTCCAATCCATTGTTCCATGACAGGTGTAGCCCACGGATGATACTCTTTACCTGTAATCTGTGAAACAGTTGCGCTTCCTGCATCATCTGAACCCTCAAATTTAGCACCTCTTAATGTAAATAATGGTATAGAAGCAATCAATACAGCGATAACTAATAAAATAGTAACCTTCTTTTTTGTATTTGTCATTAGTTTTCACCTCTCTTTAAAAATCCAATGCCTGTCAATTCAGATTTTGCATATGTTTCAAGTCCTATAATTATAACAACAGTAAGAATACCTTCTATAATTGCCAGTGGACCTTGTGTTGGTGCAAATACTCCAAGGAACTTAAATACAGATGCTAGAACACCACCATTTTGAGAAGGATATGCAAGTGCAAGCTGAAAACTGGTTACACAATAAGTGAATACATCACCAATTGACGCTGCCAAAAAAATACCTACATTTTTATTAACTTTCATCTTCTGGCATAATTTATAGATTCCATAAGAAACTAGTGGACCCGCAATAGCCATAGAAAAAGTATTAGCACCAAGAGTAGTAAGTCCTCCATGAGCAAGTAGAATTGCCTGGAAAATCAGACAAATGATACCTAGTATAGCTACTGCGGTTGGTCCAAATAAAATTGCAGCAAGTCCTGTACCAGTCATATGTGAACAACTTCCTGTTACTGATGGAATTTTTAAAGATGAGAGTACGAAAATAAATGCACCTGCCATAGCAATAATGGTCATGGACTTACGGTTTTTAGATAATGTTTTCTTAATTGACAAGTAACCTGCTATTAAGAATGGTAAGGAAATAGCACCCCACATAATACAAAATTTTGGTGGAAGATATCCTTCCATGATGTGCATTGCATTTGCTACTGGAGTTACTCCAAAAATTAACGCAAAAGCTGCTGCTATAGTAATAATTTTCTTTTCTTTTTGATCCATTTTACTTTCCCCCTTATGTTGTTTTTAATTTATGATAATCTAAGTTAACACACCTAGAAAAGATGTCTGCTTTTCAAGTATTTTCTTTAATTCTTCTGTGCTCTTCGGATAAGTTTTCGTATCTTGCATCAAATGTTTTTTTACAAGCAGCTCATAAACCTCCAGCATAGTTGGCTGTTTTAAATTCGCCTGCTTTAAAATTGACCTATTTTTAAAAATTTCTAATGGTGTTCCATCTGCAATAATTTTACCATCACAGAATACAATAGCTCTTTCGGCCCATCTGTATACAAAATCTACATCATGAGTAGAAATAAGCATGGTCTTTCCTTCTAATGAAAGTTTTGCTAAAACTTCTTCTAACATCATAGCATTTAAAGGGTCCAGTGCTGCCGTAGGTTCATCAAAAATAACAATTTCTGATTTCATAGCAATAATATCTGCAATGGTTACACGTTTCTTTTCACCGCCGCTCAAATAATGAGGAGGTCGATCTTTGAAGTCAGAAATATTCATATATGCCAGAGCCTCTTCAATCCTCTTTTTTACTTCTTCCTTTGGGAGCTTTAAATTCATGGGGCCAAATCCAACTTCCGCCATAACCGTAGATGCAATAATTTGATTATCCGCATCCTGGAATACAATTCCAATATTTTTTCTGAGTTCTTTTAAGTTTTTTTTATTAACTACCGTATCACGATAAATAATTTTTCCATGTTCTGGTGTAAATACGCCATTAATATTTAAGAAAAATGTAGATTTGCCAGATCCATTGGATCCAATAACAGCAATCTTCTCACCTTCATGGATATCCACATTTATTCCATTTAATGCAGGCTTTCCATTGCCATAGGTATAGTACAAATTCTCAACCTTTAATATTGTTTTTCCCATAATAGCTCCTCTCTATTTTGTAAAGCCCCAGAGTAAAACTAAAAAAATTATGAATACTACTGCTGTGACAATTTGTATTGTTTCTACTTTTTTATCTTCTTCATAAAATATAAGCTCTCCATCATAACATCTAGCTTCCATAGCATCATAGTAAGAGCTTGCTTTTTTCAATGAAGTAACCAGCATATTGCTTCCAATGTTTCCAAATGTATAACAGGAAGTTTTAAAATCACAGTATCCCTGACGGGACTCTGCAGAGTTTTTCATTTTAGAATACACATCCATTAAAATAAAAATATAACGATAAATGATATTCATCAGTTCTACAATAAGCTTTGGAACATGTACCTTTCTAAGCACACATATAATCTCAGATGATGGAGTTGATAGTGCCATCATTTGCAGTGCACTGACAGCTGCGAAAACCTTTAGAATTAAAAACACAGCTTTCTTAATACTTACCTGGGAAGTAAATACATAGCAGAAACCAAGACACAGATTATACTGCCCTATAGGGTGTGTTGAAAAATCAATAGCAATAGTAAAAGTCCCAAGAAGAATAAATACTATCGGAATAGTCATTACTGACAAGTATTCATGTGCTGGAAGTTCTCCCTTTTCAATAGTTATATAGGCCATCGCAATAATCACCACAGCAGATACATATGGATTGTCCAATACAATACAAAGAACCAATATCAAAACAGAAACACATACCTTAAAGCTAGGATTCCAATGCCTAATTTTAGAGTTATAAGCATAAAAATCAATTGAAAATCCTTCGCCATGTTTATGCCCCATTCTATGATGATGATGTGTACTATTCTCATAAGTGTTGCCATGCCCTTTTCCCATTTTCAAGAAAAATACGAACATCAAAAATGCGATACCTAAAATAACAATTTTGCTCATTTTACACCTCCTTTAAACTTTTCGTAGAACACTCCAATTTTCTTTTAGCTTGATTAATTTAAAAATTTGTAATCAAATAAAGCCTGCAGCAACCTGCAGGCTAATATAGCATACCATTAAACTTACATAATGTTAGCAGTATTTATTGATAAAAATCAGCAATAAAACATATAACTATTATGTAAACAAATATTACTACACACTTCCTACCGAAGCTGTCGTTAATTATTCTAAGGCAGGTCTCCTGACTCGTAGATCAATTTACTCTCTAAACTTCCCAGCATATGCCAGTGTTCACTAGATTTCATCCCTACTCACAGTAACGGTGGCTGTAAAGGTTTCTGACCTTTTTCCCTATTCTCTTCATAATTGAAGCACCTTAAAATATCAATATTTAATTAATATTCAAAATACATTTATATTATACATATTATATATATTATTGTCAAATATTTCGTATAATTTTCAGAGAATTTGAGTTTTTCAAATTTATTATCTCAATATATTGGGATTTTTCTATTTGAATAGATTAAAAAAACTGCTGTTGCACACCATTGCAACAGCAGCATTAAAGGGATTAGATATGTTTAAGTTAACACCAATATATAAAAAGGGACTTCTTTTAGAAGTCCCTAATTAACACATTATATAGCTACATCCATTTTATAACAGCATAGCCTAAAAAATTACCAATGCATTAATCTTTCCCTCCGAAAGATCATTTCAAAAGTACAGGCAGGTCTCCTGACTATAGGATCATCCTCTTTAATTCCTTCCCAGAATACTCCAGTGGAAATTTAAAATCGTCACCCAATACAGTAGCGGGGGCTGTGATGGAATTTCACCATTTTCCCTTTTAATTACCTACGTAAACCACATACTTTATTATTTGATTATGTTTACATTATATACTTACATCATTCATTTGTCAAGTAAAATGCATTAAATATTTTAATTATAAAAAAATTCTGTAATATTCCAAATACTATTTAAACAAATAAAAACATCTATATTGATTTTCTCACAATTTCTCTTTTATGTCAAGTATAATCTTTAATGTGCTATTATAGTAAACATGCTGCATCTTGAGCATCGATATATTGCTCTAACTCTCCAATAGAACTTGCAACAAGCTCATAGACAAGATATTCAGGTTTTATAAAATCCAGTAACTTTTTTACACAAGTATCTGTAAAGGGCTTATGGCTGTCTATATTGAAAACATGCATATACATTTCTTCACTCATTGGAGGTAACGTAAACTCTTTTTCCCTTGTGCTATTTATTTTTTCCATTACGTATTCACCTGATAATGAACAATTAAGATGTATACCCTTTATTAATTTTTTCAATTCCCCTAAATTTTTTACAATATTCATTATATATTCAATTCCCTGCTTTTCATTTTTAAGATGTAAATTTGTATTCATTAAATGTGATGTATCTAATACAAATCCTTTATTTGAATAATTAACTTTATCTAATAACCTATATGCATTTTCATAACTTAACATGGTAAATCCAGGCCACCACTCATTTTCAAATAGTAATTTTATGTTTGTATCCATACCTTTAAAAACTTCATTTATTAGATTGCTAGCAGCATCTATAATTTCTTCATCAGTATACGTAAAATCATAATTGAAAACATGCCTTTCTTGTACGTGAGCCACATGAAGAACGGCATATTCTGCACCGATCTTATCGGCCATTCTAATCTCTTTTCTATAATGCTCTATCATAACCTCCCTATTAGTACCACCATAATATTTTTCAACAACGTCCAAACTTCTGAATTGTTTTAAAAGTTCCTGTGTATTATTATTCCAAAAATCTAGCCATGTAGGATAATACTTTAAATGGACACCTTTAACAAGATTACATGGAATAATATTTTCATCTAACCCTATGGGATGTAAAAGCTCAATACCATTCATTTTATGTTTTTTTAAAAAGTTTATGATATTACTTTTATTACAATGAAATCTTTCAACATCATAATTATATGTAGATAAATTCATTAACTTTAGCATTTTTTACATCTCCTATTTACTTTTAGTATTTTCGTTTACTACACAAATTTTTACAGAGGCATTGGTACCCAATGTAAGCTGACTTTTTAATTTTTTAGAATTGTTAAATACAATTTTTACAGGTATTTTTTCAACTTTTCTGTTATGCTTTCCGTCAGTTGAATATGCTGTGGGATTTATCGCATCTTCTGTCATTTCACCTATAGATTTTATTTTTCCTTGAAATTTTTGTGAACCATATTCATCTATAGTTATTTGAACAGGTTGTCCAACCTTTAATCTTCTTATTTTTGTTTCGTCTATCTTGGCAGTAACATAAAAATTTTCAGAATCTGCTAAAAGTGCTGTAGTTTTTCCTGGAGATAAAACTTCCCCCGCATTTGCTTCTTTTTTTACAACAATACCGTCAATAGGTGATTTTATCAAAGACTGGTCTATGCTAGAATCCGGGAGATTATCCATATCCTGACGTGCCAATATTTCATCTTTGCTAACTAAATCTCCTTCGTTTACATTAAATTGTAGTACTTTTCCTTGAATTTGTGAACCTACTTTAATCACATCTGCAGTAACCTTTGCATCATCAGTAAATACATAATACACGTGTTCATATACATAATAGGAAACCCAACCAATAAACATTATTAAAACTGCTGCTAATATTCCTATAACTAATTTTTTACGATTTTTAACTGTATTAATGACTATACCAAGTTTCATATTAACCCACCTTTTTCATTATTTCAATCCAACTTCTGCAAACATACCTGGTTTTAAGCCCTTATTTTTACTATCAAAAGTTATTTTCACAAGTACATTTGAGCTTTGGGTATCCACCTTTGAATTTATAACAGCTATTTTCCCCTTAAATTCATCTTCTTCGGATAGATCAGGCACTTTTACATTTACACTTTGTCCAACTTGAATCTGGTTTAAAATATTTGTCGGCACATATGCATTTACGTACAACTTACTATTATCTACTATAGAAATAAGTTTTTTCCCTGGAATAACCATATCCCCTACATTCACATTTTTAGAACTTACCATACCTGAGATAGGAGCTGTAATAGTAGCATCTTTTAAAGAAGTTTGGGAATTCTTTAATTCTGCCTGAGCTTGAATCAATTGAGACTGATATTGGCTAACATCTGCTGTATTTAAAGGATTTTTTTGTGCATTATTTAAATTTGACTGCGCCGTACTTACAGCTGATTGAGCTTGATCAACTCTGCTTTGGAGATCAGAAGTATCTAATTTTATAATCATATCTCCTGAACTTACTTTTTTACCTAATTCAGTTGATATTTCTGAAACTCTTCCAGAAATATTGGACGTTACATCTACACTATTATCTGTAGTAATTTTACCCGCCATTATAAAAACATCCTGCTTATTTATCACACTTATACTAGAAGATTTAATGTCTTTTGTACTTTTAATAGTACTACACCCACTTAAACCTATCACTAAAATTAAACAAAATAAAATAGATTTTTTCATTTGGAGCCTCCCACAAATTATATTATTTCCAATTGTCTGAGTAACCATCATGTATGCCATCTTGAAGGTATTTCCAAACTACTATATCCCCAGTATGATATATCCACTGTCCACTGCCAACATTTGGTTTCACAAATTTGTTTTGACCTTTTTTTCTAACATAATAGCACCAACCAGATAGTCTTCCTGCTTTTTTTTCATAAAGACCATTTATAGCTGCAAAGTATATAGTGGAAACAGATCCGGTACACTTATAATTTATCTTAGCCTCATCTAAAAGTTTTTCCGTTATATACCCTACTGTTTGTCCATCCATATTATTTACATCTTTTCTTAAAAATACATTATTTCTATGTACTGTATCAATAAATTGAAAGGAATTATTTTCTTCTGGATCTCCTTGTTTAACAGTTATCTTTTCATTAGAATTTTTACTACTTGAATCTTTGTTACTTTTTTGCTTATTGTCAGAACTTGATGAAGATTTATTACCTATTTCTTGAGAAGTTGATTGCTTATTCATAAGGCTCTCACTATAAAGCCTTTCAGCCTTTATAGCAAATGTAAACATAATTGCACAAATAACAAAAGCCACTGCAGCTATAATATACTTTTTCTTTTTATCCACATCTATCATCCCCTTAATATATTTTATTATTATCCTAGACCTAATAAAAATATCTGCCAGGGAATCCACTGTCCCTGGCTAAATAAATAGTATAAAGCAATTTACTTGAATCTATATATGCATTTTCCTGATTGCCCCTTAAACATTCTATACGCTTCAAGTGCTTGAACCGCTTGTTCTGTTGCCATTCCATTATAGCCTGTTCCTTTTACATGACAGAATCCACCGCCTTCAACTTCATAACTTAAAATTGAGTCTATAGGTGTTTTCCCATTTTTAGTAAATGCCTTACTTGTTGGATCTATACCATTTGCACAAAGAGCTATTACAACTTGAGAAGCACTTTCACTGTTAGCTGTACCCCAAGATGAATATCCTCCATCACTAATCTGCTGAAGAGAAGAAAGTTTATCAAAAGCTTTATCTACTGCAGATTTTACATCTGGTTCATTAGTATAAGGTGCAAGAGATATAAGCGCCATAGCTGTCATATCAGGATCTGCAGTAACACCTCCATAAGACCACCCACCATCAATTGTTCTTTCAGCTAATATTTCTTTAACTAAACTAGGCCTACTGTTTACAGCATTTGATGGTATAGTAAAGTTTCCAGAATCAAGTGCTATAAGTGCAAATACATAAGCGTTTATACCTTGATCTGCCAATTCCTTATTATTATAAATTTTCTCTATAAAATTAAACCCATCAAAATTTGTAGGATCTTGTCCTATAGCCATAAGTGCCAGGGTAATTCTTTCATAGTCTGTAGGTTGATGTAGCATTGATTTATAATTCTTTTTAAGATTAGTCAAATAGCTTTCTGGAACTGTTTTACCATATTCTGACACTCCTAAAGCTTGCCACTCACCTTCCACTCCTTCTGAAAGTATTTTATTTATAGCTGAATCCAAAGCAGCATCTACAGTTGAAGAAGTTCCCTTAGATATTCCTTCAAGCTCGTCCAAAATTGAGTCCGGCACTACTGCAGTACTTCCTAAAGCTGTAAGCACTACATTACCTGACATATTAGATTTTATAAAATTTGAAGTATTGGCAGCAACACTTTTATAAACCAGTACCATAGGTGCAGATTTTTGTGCTGCAAGAGCTGAACCTGAAAGTGCATCTGCAAATTCATTTCCACTAGGTCCATCTCCTTCTGCTATATATACATGACTAAACTTAAGATCTGATTTAAAATTCTTAAGTATAGCAAGATTTGTTTCAAATCTTGTAGCCCCTCCTAATCTCTCTGCATTTGGCAATACACTTTTTACACTGTCTCCTATAGAAGCAGTTCCACCCACTACATAAGTCTTTTTTACATTGTTATTTTTTATATAATTACTTACTTCACTTGAAAGATTATCACTTCCAGACAAAAGTATTGGCATACCTTTACTTGCAGCTATAGGCGCTATAGAAAGACTATCCGCATAACCATTTCCTGAGGCAACTACAATACTATCTGCATTACCAACTTTTTGGGCTATCTTCACTGAAGTTTCATATCTATTTGTTCCTCCAAGTCTTTGTATATCACTTATTCCAAGACTTTTTAATTGAGCTACTATATTTTCAGATAACGAAGCTGCTCCTCCAATTAAAAATACCTGAGTTGCTTTAAGTCTTTTTATTTCACTCATAATGTTATCACTTAATGCATTCTGTCCTGAAAGAATTATTGGTGCATTAAGCTTCTTAGCAAGAGGTGCTGCACAAAGAGCATCTGCATAACCATACCCTTGTGCTAGAACAACTGTATTAGCACCATTCGGCCATCCATTTTGACTTATTTTAAGTGACGTTTCAATTCTATTACTTCCATAGATTCTATCCTTAACTATAGTTCCACTGGTAGAATCTTTTGAAGCATCTGCCATTGTAGTTACTTCAAAACCAGACATTGCAACACTTAATGTACACAAAAATACAACTAATTTACTAACAACTTTTTTCATATTTTTCCCTCCAAAATTATTTATTAAAAACTACTTTTCCCCCAATCACCTTCATAACCATCGTGAATTCCATCTGCAAGATACCTCCAAACTATTACATCGCCACTGTGCCATGTCCATTGTCCACTTCCTACATTAGGTTTATGAAATGCATTGTCGCCTTTTTTCCTCATATAGTAGCACCATCCAGAAAGTTTTCCTGCTTTTTTCTCTTCAAGTCCATTTATAGCTGCAAAATATATTGTAGATACAGAACCAGTACACCTATAATTTATTTTGGCATTATCTAAAATTCTTTCTGTTATATATCCTACATTTTGTCCTTCCATACTACTATCCACATCTTTTGCAAGTATCATTTTATTTCCATGGACTGTATCAATAATTTGAAAAGTGCACTTACTCTTAGGATCTTTAGCTGTAACTTTTACGATACCATCTGAAGTAACAGTAGAAGGATTAGTTGAATTTTTAGATTTAGTATCTTTATTAATTTTATTAGTGGATTTTGCTTGCTCTTTTTGTGAGGCTATTTGTTTATTTGTAATAACATTTGAGTATATTTTATTTGCCTTAAGTCCTAAAATAAATAGTCCTACAAAGATGATAAAGGCCACTATTGCTACAGCATATTTTTTTTTGCTGCCCTTTATATTCATAATTTATGTCCTCCTTATATTATTTTATATAACTTATAATAAGCTTTCTCTTATAACGTTGAAATACAGGCAAAAAACTGCCATAAAATATTATTGAAAATATAAAGGAACTCCCTCCATGAAGTACATCAAAAGTCAGTCCAGATACATATCCTCCTATAAACGTCCAAAAATTTAACGGTTTTATAAATCCAATTACATATTGGAGATCCATAATCCAATCAAACATAAATCCAAATAAGAAACACACTACTGAAAATTTAAAGGCAGATACCTTTTTTCCTCTTTTGCCCCAAAAGCCTGCTATAATTCCTACAAGTCCCCAAGAAAACATTTGCCATGGGGTCCATGGCCCCTGCCCAAAAAATATATTTGACAAAAATGCTGTAGTACTCCCAACCAAAAATCCTTCGTAAGGTCCAAATACAAAACCGGTCAATGCAACAAGAAACGTAACAGGCTTTACATTTGGTATGGGAGCAAAAGCTATCCTTCCAACAGTAGCAAAAGCACTTAATGTAGCTATAATAGCTATTTCCTTCGTACCTGCATTGCTCTTTTCAAAATAAAAATAACTCATAAATAATATAACAAATACACCTATCATACACATAGATGAAACACCAGTTTGAAAATCACTTTTTACTGTAAGTGCCATAAGCACTACAATTATAATAGCAGTAATTATAATTATTAATTTCTTCATACTACACACCTTCTAAGTGCATCTTCTAATGTAAATATATTTTTATCTTTATCTCTAAGCAGTTTATTAATTGATGTGGTATAAAATATTCCATCTCCAAGCACTTTTTCCTTACTACCATCTGCTACAATACTTCCATTAAACATAATCATATACCTTCTACAAAATTTGCTGGCAAAATCCGTATCATGGGTTACAAGTATAATAGTAGTACCCTTTTCATTTAAATTCTGAAGCAATTTCCCTAACTTATCCTTAAGCTCACCTTCAAGTCCTCGTGTAGGTTCATCTAATAAAATTATTTCAGGACGTAAAACAAGTATACTTGCTATTGCTACTCTCTGACGCTGACCACCGCTTAAATCTCTAGGGTTCTTCTCTCTCAATTCATATATTTCAAGTTCCCTTAACACATTTTCAATTGTATCTTCATCATATATGCCATAATTATCCATAGTGAATTTAATCTCTTCGTAAACACTATCTTTTGATAAATAGTCATTTGGATTTTGGGATACATATCCTACGTGATGTGCCACTTCTCTTATATTCATTTTTTTTACATTTTTATCATAAAGCTTTATTGTGCCTTCATAATCCTTAAGTCCCATTATGCATTTTAAAAGAGTACTCTTTCCTGCACCATTAGCTCCCATTATACTTATGAATTCTCCATTTTTTATCTCAAAATTTAAATTTTCTAATACTTCCTTATTATCATATTTACAATTTAATTTTTTTGTAAATAATATAACGGATTCATTTGTTTCTTTGTCAGCTGCCTTTTCTTCATTTTTCAAACTGAAGTCAGTATTTAAAATTTTTACCCGGGCATCTTTGAAATCTTTAGGCATACTTTTAAAATTATTTTTTTTAAAAAATTTAAGATAATCTGGCATAAACATAAACTGCCTTTCATCACAGTTATAATAAAAATCCTTTTTATCATCAAACAATTTTAATTTTCCATCATTCATAATAGCTATAGAATCTACAGTATCAAACCATCTATTTACTCTTTGTTCTATAACTATAACCGTTATTCCAAGTTCTTCGTTTATTTTTTTAACCAAATTAAGCATTTCTTCTGCAGATGATGGATCAAGCTGTGAAGTAGGCTCATCCAAAATTATACATCTTGGCATATATACAAGTGCAGAAGCCACTGCTACTTTTTGCTTTTCTCCTCCAGATAGGGAAGTTACATCTCTATTAGCTAAATGAAGTATTCCAGTAAATTGAAGTGCCTCATAAACTCTCCTCTTTATAACATCTTCATCTGCACCTACATTTTCAAGTCCAAAAGCTATTTCTCTATGTACTTTATTCATCATAAGCTGCCTTTCAGGATCTTGAAAAACCATAGTTATATTTTCTGCTCTATCCTTATGGCTCATATTTCCTACATCTTTTCCATCTATTTTTATTTCACCGCCTATGGTTCCCCCATAAAAATTAGGTACTGTGCCAATAATAGCTCTAGCAAGCGTTGATTTTCCTGAGCCTGATCTTCCTGCTATAAGAAGGAAATCATTTTTTTCAAGGGACAAATTTATATCTTTTAATGACCTTTTCTTTTCCAATGGATATGTAAAATTTAAATTATTTATTTCTATATACGACATAACTCGTCTCCTCACTATTAAAAATTATTGTAAATGTAATAATTGCTATAAAAACAAAAATTACAGCTATTCCAATATTAAAAAAGTTTACACTACTTACGCCATCATATATATTAAATTCAACCCACTTTTTAAACTGAGATATACCAAAAAATATCATAAGAGCAATACTTAAAGCTATTACTTTCCAATCCCTAACTTTAAGTTCCTGTCTCTCATACACACTTCTATGACCACTCAAAAATCCTCTAACATAAGCAGATTCTCCTATATCAAAAGACCCTTCCATGGAATCTTCCAAAAGCACTGACATTACAGGTACATAGCTTGATGCTTTTTCTTTGGCCTTTTTCTTATTAAATATTACTCCCCTTATTTCATAAATTTCTTTTAAATTTTTAAATCTATCTTTCATAGTTGGAATAAGCTTAAAACTTATCATAAGCATTAAAGTAGATTTAGGCATTATAGAAGAAAAATACGAAACCGCTTCATCTGAATCAATCATAATTTCAAGTATAAAAAAGAGATATATCATAGCTAAAAACTTAAAGCACATAACTACCGCATAAATTATAGCTTCTAGCGTAAATCTTTTGTGAAAAAGATAAAAAAGAGTAGTACTTCCTGAACTTACAAAAAGCATATTTATTCCTATTATTAAAATAGCAATTGGAATAAAATAATAGAACCCTGTTTTAAATCTGTGCTTTTCTTTGCAAAATATTATAATGGGAATAATAAACACATATACGGAAGCAAGTACCACTGGGTTATCTGTAGAAAATATAATTATCATCATGGAGAGAAACACTAAGGAAACTGTAAGTACATGATACTGCTTAAAATCTATATAACGTTTGACACTCTCCTTTTTAGATAAGAATTTAATTTGTTCATTATCATTAGTCATTTTGGGCTTCACTTCCTTTAACTGCTTAAAGAATGGCTGTAAAATCCAGCCACTCTTTAACATTTTTATAATTCTATTTTACAGATATATCTGTACCATCATAAAGAGGATTCATTGCATCCATGGAATCCCAAACAAAAACCTTTAATGTATATTGTCCGGATGTTGGTAACTTCATCATGTCAGTTAAAGTAGTTGAATCACCACTTTTAATAGGCTGACTTGAAACAACATAGTCTACAAATTTTCCAGTGTTATCATATAGTGCCAATATTAATGATGCAGAACTATCTTCAGAAGATATATTTTCTGCTTTTACGCTTACCACCGCATCATCTCCAACTTTAAATGAAGTTGGAATTGTAACTGGTGCTATTTTTACCGGCATATTTTTAGCAGGATTTACATTATATCCTCTATACAAAGATCCTTTTCCTGCCTTAAACATATTATAAGCATCTAATGCTTCAAGTGCTTGATCTGTACCCATACCATTATAAGAGGTAGAATCATGTCCAAATCCATCTTTTGTCTTTGTAGCAAAACTCAATAACCCATCCATTAAGTTCTTACCGTTTTTTACAAATCTACTGTCATTAACAGGATCAACACCATTTGCACAAAGACCTATTATAGTTTGAGAACAACTTTCACTATTTTTTGTATTCCAAGATGCATAACTTCCATCAGCTTCTTGAATCTTTGACAATGCATCTATCGCTGCATTTACGGCATCACTTACTTTACTCTGAGATTTATATGGTGCCAGAGCTGAAATTGCCATACCTGTCATATCAGGATCTGCACTAGTACCACCATAAGACCATCCTCCATCTTTAGTTCTACAATCCAAAATACTGTCTATAAGCTTCTGTCTTGTCCATGTTGCACCACTTGGTACAATAAAATTACCAGCATCCATTGCTATAAGACCAAATACATAGGCATTTATACCTTGATCTTCCATACGATCACTATTATATATTTTTTCTATAAGATTCTGTCCTGCTATATTTAGAGGATCTCCTCCACATGCAAGTACTGCTAAAGTAAGTCTTTCATATTCAGTAGTCTGTCTCAAATCCAATACTCCGTCTTTTGTATGATCTTTAACTCTTTGAGTCAATGAGTCTAAGTAATTACTAGGAATACTTGTACTCTTGCCCGCTCTTTCAAGTCCAAAGGCTGTCCAATCCCCAAAATTTTCAGTTAATTGAGATTTATTTGAACTTATACCATTTATAAGATTTGTTATAACTTCTGTATAAGCCTTGCTATTATCACTTTGAACAGTTACAGTACAAACTGCTGTTTTTTGACCATCCTCTGTTGTTGCCGTTATAGTTGCTGTTCCTTCTTTTACTCCTGTCACAACTCCATTTTTATCTACTGCTGCTATATCTGTTTTATCACTTGTCCAGCTTACATTTTTATTTGTTGCATTATCTGGCTGTACTGATGCATTTAACTGCAGAGTCTTTCCGACTATCACCGTTCCTGTTTTATCAAGAGTAACACCTGTTACTGATACTGGTGCTGGCGGTGTATCACTTCCACTTACTGTTACAGTACAAGCTGCTGTTTTTTTGCCATCTTCTGTTGTTGCTGTTATAGTTGCTGTTCCTTCTTTTACTCCTGTTACAACTCCATTTTTATCTACTGCTGCTATATCTGTTTTATCACTTGTCCAGCTTATATTTTTATTTGTTGCATTATCTGGCTGTACTGATGCGTTTAACTGCAAAGTCTTTCCTGCTGCTACCGTTCCTGTTTTATCAAGAGTAATACCTGTTACTGGTACTGACGGTGTATCACTTCCACTTACTGTTACAGTACAAGCTGCTGTTTTTTGACCATCTTCTGTTGTTGCTGTTATAGTTGCTGTTCCTTCTTTTACTCCTGTTACAACTCCATTTTTATCTACTGCTGCTATATCTGTTTTATCACTTGTCCAGCTTATATTTTTATCTGTTGCATTATCTGGCTGCACTGATGCGTTTAACTGCAAAGTCTTTCCTGCTGCTACCGTTCCTGTTTTATCAAGAGTAATACCTGCTACTGGTACTGACGGTGCATCCCCAGTTACTGTCACAGCACAAGTTGCCAATTGAGGAGTATAGTTAATTACAAAATGTTTTGTATTATCTATAGAAGCTGCAGTTATAGTTGCTTTACCTGCCTTAAGAGCCGTAACTTTACCAGTTTTATCAACTGTTGCTACTTTTTCATCGCTGCTGCTCCATATTATACCTTTATCAGTGGCATCAGAAGGATTAACCGTAGCTGTAAGAGTGTCAGATGCTCCTCCATCTAAGTTCAAGCTCTCCTTATCAAGTTTAACTGAATCCACGTCTCTAAAACCTTCCGTATCCCAAGCACCAACAACATAAATCCAGTGTATTTCTTCACCATCCATATTGATATATTCTGCACTTAACCCATGATCTGGGAAAACTCCATTTACACTGTATTTCCATCCACTATCGTTATGACGCTTGTTTCCATCTTTATCCGGTCCTTGTGGTCTATCAAACTCTGTTTCTCCATCTATACTTGATACATAACTTCCACTAGCATTTGCAAATTTTATTCCCTTGTTCTTTAATGTTCTTTCCAACAGATCTTTAACTGATTCTCCTTTATTAGCCTCTAGATTTGTTTCATTCAGTATATTTCCTTTATATCCATCAATTATAAGAGATACATGTATTTTTTCTGGAGTACCATCAGCAAAAACACTTGCGGTGCCACTGCCTATAATACCCACAATCATAAATAGGGATACTACAAGGCACATGAACTTTCCCTTTAATTTTGTCATATTCATATCTCACCTCACATTTTAAAATTATTTTACACTAAATTGTGGTACGTTTACCTTATCAGTACTGGAAGCCTTTATAACTCCTGTATAATCTCCAGATGAAAGATTTGTACTTAAATTCATAGCTCCATTTGAGCACTGATTTACATAAACTAAGTTACCTTTGCTGTCATACAAATTTATAGTAATGTAATCATTATTGTATTTGCTGCTTCCGTCTATTTTTATAGTTCCATCTGTTTTCTCAGTGATAGTTAAATTTAAACCCTGGTTCTTAGTTCCATCTATTGTTACAAGTTGTGTATCATTTTCAGGTGGATTATTTCCTCCACTGCTTCCTCCTCCTGAAACAGTTATTGTTTTCTCAACAATTCCACCATCTTTTTCGGCAGTTATCTTATGGGTTCCTGGATTATTTATAGATATAGTTGCATATCCATCTATATCTGTTTTTGCCACTTCTTGTCCATCTACCTTTACACTTACATTGTAGATTCCCCTATATACTACCTGTACCTGTAATTTAAAAGATTGTCCTGCTTGAATTGTAGTTGGTATTTTATGTAACTCAAGAGGAATTGCTCCCGAATAATTAGGTGCTACTAGTGAATGCCAATCCCACTTGTGATAGTCAAAAATCAGTGTATCTCCTGGATATGGATATACATTAAGTGCTCCAACTGGTGTAATATATCTATTGGCAGTTTGTGGAAGATTACCTGTTGTAAGACCGTGACCTTTATCCTCTTTAGCCATTACTCCATCTTTATATATAAACCAGTCTATACCAAAATAACCTGCCTGCCTTTCTGCAATAGGCATATCCTTAAGAAATACATTTAATATATTTGGAGAATTTGAAGGATCTTTCAGTTGTATACCGTTTATAAATCCCGGTCCTTGAAGTTTAGTTATAGCAGCTACCTTTTCTAAATAAGTCCATGAATTTACATTGTCCTTATTTTCTTTATCTGAACTCTGCGTAAATGGTAAATTGCTGGTGTCCATATCAAAGGACTTTAGAATTTGCTTTCCATTATCCTTAGTTATTATTAACTTAAATTTTCCTGTAGTAGCTGCTGTAGTGCTACCTCCAGTAGTAGTTGGAGTAGTTGACGCAGTTGGAGCAGTTGGATCTCCTATGCCAGCACTAGGAGTTTTGCCATTGAATAAATCTTCGATACCACCTAAAACTGCATCAGGAACTACTAATGTACCCCCTAAAGCCGTAAGGACAGTATCTTTGGACATATTTGATTTTATAAAGTTTGCAGTATTAGTACTTATTGTTTTATAAATAAGCACTATAGGTGAACATTTTTGAGCTGCAAGAGCTGACCCTGATAAAGCATCTGCAAATTCATCACCATTTGTTCCATTTCCCTCTGCAATATACACATCATCAAATTTAAGATCAGATTTAAAGTTTTCTAATATAGCAAGGTTTGTATCAAATCTTGTAGCTCCTCCTAATCTTTTGGCATTTGGTAATAAATTTTTTACATTATCTCCTATAACAGCAGTTCCACCTACTACATAAGTATTTTTTATGTTCATACCTTTTATATAATTGTTTACTACATCTGGAATACCAATACTACCAACTAAAAGTATCGGCATTCCTTTACTTGCAGCTATAGGTGCTATAGAAAGGCTGTCTGCATAACCATTTCCTGAGGCAACTACAGCACTATCAGTACTTCCAATACTTTTTGCTATTTTAATTGAAGTTTCATATCTATCTGACCCGCCAAGTCTTTCAGTATCCTTTATTCCAATACTTTTAAGTTGAGCTGTGATATTATCTGATAAAGAACCTGTTCCCCCTATTACAAATGCCTTTTTAGCTTTAAGTCTTTTAAGCTCAATTATAGTACTGCCACTTATTGAATCTTTGTTGGAAAGAATTATAGGTGCATTGTTCTTTTTAGCAAGTGGTGCAGCACAAAGTGCATCCGCATATCCATACCCCTGTGCTATAATTACTGTATCTGATCCATTTTTCCACCCACTTTGACTTATCTTGAGTGAAGTTTCTATTCTATCACTTCCAGAAAGCCTGTCCTTAGTTATTGCTACGCTAGTATCTTTACTAGATGAACTACTTTTAGTAGAGTCAGCATATACATTAGATCCAAATCCAGATACAGCTATACCAACTACAAATAAAAATACAATAAGTTTGCTTAAAATTTTTTTCATGTTCTCCCCCCTAAATATAAAATTTATTAAGTTAAATATCACTTAACAGGTATTTCAATAATATCTGAAAGTGGATTCATCGAATCATCACAAACAAAAGCTTTTATTTTGAATTTACCATCTGCTGGAATTCTTATAGTACCTGTAAGGATATCAGAAGATCCATTTTTTATACTCTTCTCTGCAGATGAATATTTTATAATTTTATCTGAATCATCATACAATGCTATTTTAAATTTAACTGACACATCCTTACTTGAAACATTTTTAGCATTTATACTGATTTTTGCATCCTGACCCAGATTAAAGCTTCCATCCTCATTAGAAGTCTTTGTAAGGTTGGTTAATTCTATCGTTTTATCTTTTAAATCTTTATCATTAACATTAACACTGCAGACTGCAGTTTTCTTACTATCGTCTGTAGTTACCGTTATATCTACCTTACCCGCTTTAAGTGCTTTTACCTTACCATTTTCATCAACTGAACCTATAGTAGTATCACTACTTGACCAAGTTACGTTTTTATTGCTGGCATTGTCTGGATTTACAGTAGGTATCAACTGGAACTCATCCCCTACTTCCAAATCCTTGCTTGATATATCAAGAGTTACACCCGTTACATCCACTTTTTTAGTTACAGTTATATTACAAGTTGCTGTCTCTTTTCCATCTTCTGTAGTAGCCGTTATTACTACTGGACCCCCTGCACTTACTCCTGTCACTTTTCCATCTCTATCCACAGTTGCTATACTAGTATCACTACTTGCCCAGGTTACATTTTTATCTGCAGCATTGTCTGGCTGTATAGTTGGTACAAGTTTAATGCTATTTCCTGCTGATAATGTTTCATCAGTTTTGTCCAATGTTATACCTGTAACAGAAATTTTTGGAATTACAGTCAATTTGTACTCGGCCTTTATAGTATTATCATCATTAGAAACAGCAGTTATAGTTGCAGTTCCTTCTTTTACTCCTGTTACCGCTCCTGAATAGTCATTAAATACCCTTGCCACATCTGAATCACTACTAATCCATTTTACAGTCTTATATGTAGCATTTTCTGGCTGCACATGTGCAGTTTCACCTAAATATATACAACTTCCTACAACTAAAGAACCTTCTGCTTTATCCAAATTTATCGCTGTTATTGGAACTTTTTCACTTACAGTTATGGTACAAGATGCACTTTTTTGACCATCTTCTGTAGCTGCTGTTATAGTTGCTGTTCCTCCTTTAATCCCTTTTACAATTCCATAATCATCCACAGTAGCTATATTGCTGTCACTAGTAGACCATTTTACATTTTCATCTGTAGTATTAACCGGTTGTAAAGTTGGAACTAACTGCAATACTTGTCCAGCAAGCAGCGTTCCTTGACTTTTATTTAAGGTTATTCCCGTTGCAGGTACTTTAGGATTCACTACAACTGTATATTCGGCTTTAACACTATTATTGTCTTGAGAAGTTATAGTTATAACTGCTGTACCTGTTTTGATTGCAGTTATAATACCAGCATCACTTACAGTTGCTATACTAGTGTCACTGCTCGTAAAGTTAACATCCTTATAAGTTGCATTTTCTGGATTTATATGTATATTAGAGGTTAGATCAAAAGTAGATCCTTCTATTAGAGTTCCCTTAGTTTTGTCCAATTTTATCTCCTCTACAGGGTTTTTAGGTACAACAGTTACTGAACACGATTCCGTAACGCTGCTGTTATCTTTAGATATTGCAGTTACAATAGCTGTTCCCGGACTCTCTGCAGTAATCAATCCAGTGCTCCAATTTACTGACACAGGTCCACCAAAAGGTGCTGTCCAATTTACATTCTTAACCGTAGCATTATCCGGTGCTACAGCAGCATTTAATTGAAGAGTTTGACCTTCTACTAGAGATACACTTGTTTTATCCAGTTTTATCCCTGTTACAGGAATATTGGGTGTTACCGTAACTTCACAAGAAGCCGCTACATTACCATCAGAACTTTTAGCTGTTATGATAGCTGTACCTTCTTTCACTCCTGTAACTACACCACCAAAATAACTTACGGTAGCTATTGATTGATCACTGCTTGACCAATCTAAATTTTCGTCAGTAGCATTTTCGGGTTTTACAGCTGCATTTAATGTAATACTTCCCTTTACTCCTACAGATGCACTTGTTTTGTCCAAAGTAATTTCTGTTGGCAGAACTACCGGTTTTACAGTAACTACAAAACAATCCTTAATACTACTTGCTCCTCCATCTGCAGCAACTGTTACAACTGCAGTTCCTGCTTTTAACCCTTTAATATTATTACGACTATCTATAGAAACTACAGATGGATCACTAGTCGAAAGTTTAGGGTAAGCAGCATTTGAAGGTTCCCTTTTTATAGATATATCGCCACTATATATAGTTTGACCTTCTACTACGGTATAATCTTTAGATTTATCCACAGTCAATTTAGTTGTCTTAGCATATATAGCTGGCAGCCAACAAGTTGCTGATTTATTTTCATCTTCTGAAGTAGCTTTTATGGTTACACCCCCAGGAGCATCTCCGCCATTTATAGTTACTTTTCCATCCTTATCCACAGATGCAGCAGCATCATTACTACTGGACCAAATAATATTTTTATTAGTGGCATTGGCTGGATATACTTTTGCTGTTAATTGAATAGTACTTCCCTCTATTAACTTTGTCCTATCATTTATATAAGATGGAGTTATACTTACACTAGTTACATGTACTGCACTATCTGCAAAAACTGTAATGCCTTCACTACCAATCATGCCTAGTATCATAAACATTACCGTAACTACTGCTACACTTTTTAACTTAAAATCTTTCACATTCATCACTCCTTAAATATGTATACAACAAAATGTACAAATCATTATTTCAAACCTTCCCTCCTATAAATACTATGAACTATGTAATCGTAGCCAAAAACATAATAAAAAAAGAACCCTAAAAGGGTTCTTTTTTTTACATATATTATATAACATAGTTTAAGCAATTGATAATTCTACTTAAACTACTTAATATCTCCCCCTCCGAAAGAATTAACAAAACATCAGGCAGGCTTCCTGGCTCAGATTCATTCTACTTCCCTGTCTTCCCAGATATATAACTCCAGTGACATAAATAGGGTTTCGTCCTCCATACAGTAACGGTGGGCTGCAGTGCTTATTACACTTTTCCTTTTAACTATTTAACTAACAGCACCTGACATCAAATATTAAATTTTTATGTCTTTTATGTTAAGTATATGTCATACATTTTTAAAAGTCAACACCAATATATGAAAATTTATGCTATTATAGTATATTTATGAATATTATGTACTTAAACTTATACAAAAAGGTATTTCAATACAAATTTAAAAATTCCAGAATCTTTACGACAATAGAACAGTAACCTTTTATAAAATGAAATCAGCTCATTGTAATCATTATCTTTTACAACTTTTCCTCCATAGTTAACTTCTGTAAAGGCATTAGTAATTTGTATAAAATTAAAATTTTCAAAGTAAATTCCACTTTTAATATTATTTAACTGACACGCAAATTCTAACGGCGTATCACTAATTATTTTCTTATATCCAAAAGCAGATAAAATTTTTAAAATTCGATAATATAACTGAATAACCTGATGTTTTCGATCAGTTTTTAATAAATTTTTATACCACATAACTCTAGACAATTTTTTAAGTATAAAAGTTAACATAATTACTATTAAAATAGCAACAATAATTGATATAATAGAAATCTTTTTTAAATACCTTATTGTTTTAACTTTACTTGGTCCCTTTTTCTGTAAACTTTTTTTAGGGGTTGATGCAGAATTAGACGCCCCAGAATTAACTTTACTGTTATTTCCATTATCTTTGCGTCGGGCAATATTTTTATCCTCATGGGTTGGAGATTGCTGGCGAACATTTTGTCTAGACTGCTGAACAGACTTCGGTGGTGCACTTACAAGTGTCGCAAATCCATACTCCTCAGCTATTTTCAAAAAAGTTGGATTAGAAAGTATAGCTGGCTTTTGTACAGGAAAATTTGCTGTTTGTACAATACTATACCCCCCGACAGAAGCTGCCATACAAGTTAAGCAAAAAATAAAAGCCATCACTGTATAATAAAAAGGTCTACTTTTTTTTGCATGTGAAATTTTTATGGTATTATAATAAAATTCAAATGCAAACAGAACTGTAGTGCTTATAAGGAAAGCCACTAAAAACACCCACTTAGTTTCATATGCTAAAACAGTCAGTGCTGAAAATATCATAATACCCACTATAAATAAAGTAATCAAAGCCCATCTAAATTTGGATGCTATAAAAGTAATAATGGCCGTAATAAAAATAATAATATAAAATGCATACGAATATTCAAAATTCTTTAAATCCGAGAAAATTCCAGCATCTCCTGCTAAAATCATACATACAACAGCTAACACAGCCCACACAAATAAAGAAATCATACTAGATTTCTTAGAAAAAAAACATAAATTGAGTATACACAAAGGGACTGCAGAACATAAAACAACGCCTGCTAAACTAGATGTCAACAAAGGGTCAATAGTGAACGCTGGAAATATATTTTCTACAATAGACACAATCATAATTTCTGTTAACAAATATTCTATGCCCTTACTTATCCATAACACATTCTTATGCATATTCTTTCACCTCACTACTCTGTAATTCATCTGCAGAAGAGATTACAAAATAATTGACTTCAGAACTTGTTAAATCATTAAGCATTGATTTTTCATCATCACTAAAATTTTCTTTTTTTGATTTAGGACTAATATAAAATAGATATACCTTTTTCCTAAGCATTCTAGCCTCTATTAAATATTCAACTAATGTTCCATTCAAATTTGGTGTACAAACTATAATTACATCCAGCCCATATTGCCGTGTTGCATTATCTTCAAACATTTCCACCAATTGATTATCATGTACTGGAGAAATCCCTGAAAAATTTAGAATCATATCATCCATATCTAACCGATTTCTTGGCAATAATGTTTGTGCACTTCCATCTTTATTGTAAATTAATTCAACACACTCTTTTTGACCAAGCACATAATTGGCTACTGAGTAAGCCGTTTCTACAATGCAGTCATAAATAGATAGTAAAATTTCATTTGAATAAGCTTTTGCTTCAAAATCCATATAAACGCTAACACCTTTACTTGCGTAACTTTCAAATGTTCGAACCATATACTCCCGAGTATGTGCAGAAATTTTCCAATGAATGTTCTTTATAGGATCACCTAGCATATATTGCCTAACACCACTATAATCATCTGATTCCATCTTAGACTTTGACACTGACAAACTAATTTGTTTTCCTGCTACATCATAGAAATCCAAATTATCCACATCAAAACAATGGGGTTTTACAGTAATATAACTTTTGTTAAAATCTTTATAAGTCAAATAGAAAATTCCTAATAAATCATAAATACGTACAGAAGAAATTCCTGCCTCATAAGTTCCAAGATGATTAAATTTTATGTCAAAATTAAATGTTTTTTTTTCTTTTGGACTTAGAGTCGTATTTATATCGTTTACTTGTGAAACTTGTCCAAATAAATTATTTCTATAAAAACGGAAAGTAATTCTAGAACATGCCAAAAACCACTTATTTTGTATAACAACAGAAAATTGTTTTTTCATATTTCTCTCGCAGCTCATATTATTTACCGGCTGCAAAAATACAATAGCTTTTCGTAGGGCTAAGACATACAATAAAGAAAATACACTTGCCATTAAGAAAAAAATACACGGCAAATATCCAAAGGGATTTTTCAGATAAAATCCAGGTAAAAGTAACAAGAGCAGTACTACTATATAAGAAATAATCTTACGATACATTTTCTATAGCCTCCTCATTCACGTAGATCCAATACATCTATTTTTCATCATTTTTTATAATAGGTACAGCTACCTTTTCCATAATTTCCTGAAAAATTTGAGAATCTGTTCTCTTTTTAGTTTTAGCCGCATGGTTCAGAACTAGACGATGAGGTAATACATAAGGTGCCATTCTTTTTACATCATCTGGCAGTACAAAATCACGTCCCATATAAAATGCATAAGCCTTACTCATTTTATACAAAGCAATAGACCCACGAGGACTACTTCCAATTAAAATTTCAGGGTGATTTCGTGTTGCTTCTGAAAGTTCAATGATATAATGCAGCACCAAATCATCTACATGAACCTTCTCTGCCTCATCACGGACTTTCAAAATATCTTCACCCGAAGCCACTGATTTAAGAGTTTTTTTAGCTTTGGATCCCTGTGATACTACACGCATTTCTTCCTCAAGACTTGGATATCCCAATGAAGTTCGTACTAAAAAACGATCAATCTGTGCCTCAGGAAGAGGATATGTTCCTAAATATTCAACAGGATTTTCAGTGGCAAATACCATAAATGGCTCATCCAATACATAAGTATGTCCATCTACTGTAATCTGTTTTTCTTCCATAACTTCCAAAAGACTTGATTGTGTTTTTGGTGAAGCACGATTAATTTCATCTGCAAGTACAAAATTACTCATTGCTGCACCAGGCCGAAATTCAAATTTGCCAGTTTTCTGATTATATATAGAAAAGCCTGTAACATCAGATGGCATAACATCAGGAGTAAATTGAATTCTTTTAAATTTACATGACACCGAACGTGATAATGCTGAAATCATACTTGTTTTTCCAACACCCGGAATATCTTCAATAAGAACATGTCCCCCACTTACCAATGCTAATACAATAATTTCAATAGCCTGCCTTTTCCCAATAATTACTTTAGAAACGTTATCAATTACCCTATTGATAGTATTCCTACAACTCTCAGGATTATTTTCTGTAAAAAGTTTATTTGCATTTTCCATAGTAAAGTCCTCCTTTATGCACACTTTTAATAATTGCTTATGAAACCTCATACATTAATTAAATAAAACACATGATAACCCATCTAAATAAATCTTATTAAAAACAAAAGAGCCCTGGTGGGCTCTTAATTTATACTTTAACTAACTGTTTATGCATATACTATAAACAGCTCTAATAAGTTATGTAATATCTTTCCCGCCGAAAGAATTAACAAAATAATAGGCAGGCCTTCTGACTCAGATTCATCTTACTTCCTCACCTTCCCAGATATATATCCAGTGGTATACTGAGGTTTCATCCTCCATACAGCAGCGGTAGGCTGTAGTGGCTTATTTCCACTTTTCCTTTTAACTATACTATCCAATAATAGCACCTAATATTAAATATTAACTTTTTGTAGATTATTTTGTAGATTATCCAGTATTTCAAAACTAATTATAAGATATAGAATTCACAAAGTCAACATCATTTCAATCTATAATGAATTATCTTCGATTTTTTGGAAATTCTACTTAAAAATTGTCATTTCTATTTTGATTTAGTAGAATAATTTGTTATAATTAATTATAATTAGAATAGTTTTACTATAGGGAATTTGATTAAAATTCAAGTTTATGTTCAAAAGTATGTCAAAATAAAAAGCCAAAAAAAGGAAAGAGATGGTTATAAAGATGAAGATCATTCGAAAGTGTTTCATTATTTTACTTGCATCATCTGTTATGATTTTATCTTCCTGTGCACCAAGTCCGGTGGTTCGCGTTGTTTCACCTAATGCAAAAATCGTAGCACAGCAAAAATTAAAATCTTCCCAAATGGATCTAGCAAAAAAACAACAGTCAAATGATGACTCATCAAATGATTCAAGTACACAAAATAAAATTTCAGACAATGGTAAGTCTAAAATATCAAGTGAAGGACAACCAGGTAGTGGCGCTACTCTAGGTCAATCCGGTACAGCAGCCATAAATAGTAAAAGTCAAAGCAGTAATACCGGTGCAAGTAACACTCAAAATAATACTCAGCCTAGCAGTTCTGGTAATAACAGCTCTAAGGGTACAGGAGAGGGTTCTAACAATGCTGGAGGTACTTTTTCACCTGCAGGAACTCAAACAGCAAGCATTGATGGTGAGGAAAGGCAAATTCCTAAAAATGTAAGAAATGTTGCAGCTGCAGGAATTTATGCTGATATGGTGGAAATGTTAGGTGGTACACTAGCAGCAACATCTCAAGATAATTTAGACAATAATATGTTTACTGGTGTTTTTAAAAATGCATCAAGTGCAAAACCATATATGCCTGTTTACGGACAAGCAATGACAACTACACAAGCTAAAGAAATAGTTGATATTCCTGCTGATCAGAGGCCACAAGTAGTAATATGTGACAACAATACCTTTAGTGGAAGTGGTAAATCAGCACAAGACATATTAACTAACGCAAAAATTCAAACTTTTTCTATAGAGGAAACATCCTCTTCTGATGTGGACAATACCAATTTTAATTCTGATCCCTATAAAATGATATTACACAATGTTTATTATTTTGGAGAAATGCTGAAAGATAAGTGTACAACTAATGACGGGCAATCTACAGTACCTGCAGATAAAATGGCAGAGGAATTTAAAGACTATTATGTTAAAAATATTGACGGTGATTCCTCTTCTCTTCACAGCAAATATCCTTACACAAGTGAATCATCTAAGAGTAATTCCAAAATTGAATCTTATGGTCACAGACATTTTACTTTTTATGCAGATAAATTTTTTGTCTCTACTGGAACAGATGTTACTGATTCTGTTGACAATTATAATAAATATAATTCAAATCTAGATGCAATTAACAATATCACATCGAAAGTAGTGTCTGAAGGCAGTTCCGGTACTACATGGAAAACGCTTTCTGACAATATAAATTCTGGATTTAGATATTCCTATGTACAACTAGAAGGAACAAATAGAAATTTATTTAAAAGTGCACTGCAGATGATAAATATAAAATATCAGGATCCTCTTTCTTATCATAAACCTGATTCAAATAATGCAGTTGAGGTTGGGCCTGGAATGTATGGAGCCTGGGAAATGCTAACAGATACAGATAACGTAATTGTAACAAGTACTACTACTTCTGATAACAAATATACTGTTAGACTTCCTGAGTATGCATCATATTCAATTTCTGGCGATAAAACAGTTGCCTTTGCAGAAGAAAAGCTTCATATACAACCAACTGGAATACACTCCTGGATGAGTGGGTCACCTGAAAGTGTACTTGAACCATTGTGGCTATCTACTGTATTTTATAGTAATGATACATCTGTAGATATAAAACAAGCAGTAAAAGATTTTTACAGCAAATTTTATCACCATGATTTAACTGATGAAGAGCTTAATAAAATTCTTAAACTATAATATCTGTAATCCGAGAATATCCACAGATTTGTGTAAAATAGAAACGATAAAAATTACTATAGGATTAAGTTCCTGTAGTAATTTTTATTTTTTAAAAAATGAGAACATCCATAGGTTTGGATACTTCGATTCATTCTTAACTCACAGCCTTCTTCCTCACAATTCTTCCAAGATTCCCTTTGCAAATCCATCTCCTCAATAAATTAACTTAGCAAACGCACCGAAAATCTTTCACTCTTCCGAATGAGAGATTTATTTTTTTAGACAAAAAACTGTCGCACTAATTTTTTAGTGCCACAGCCTCATCTATGCTTACATTGTACAACCCTAAGTACGTTCCATCTATTATGTTACTACTTAACTTGGAAGTCTGATATGCTTATCTTATCTGTACTTGAAGCCTTTATAACTCCTTTATATTTTCCTGAGTCAAGTATAGTACTTAAATTCATAGGACCTGTAGTCTGCTCTATATATTTAAGATTACCCTCTTCATCATATAAAGTAATGGTAATATAATCAGTACTATTTTTACTATTAGCTTGTATTGTTATAGACTTATCTGCTTTTTCAGTAATAGTCAAATTAAGTCCTCCATTGCTTTTTCCATCAATGCTTACAAGTTTATCCTCTTGTATAGTATTACCTCCACTGGATCCTCCACTAGATCCTCCACTGGATCCTCCTTGATGTACCGGATTAGGATTAGGATTAGGATTTGGTTTTGAATTGGAATTTTTATCATTATATTCCTTAACAACACCGCTGACAACTGTATCAGGGACTACCATAGTACCTCCTAACGCTGTAACGACTGTTTTTTTAGACATATTAGACGCTATAAAATTTGCACTATCTGAGGTCATATTTTTATAAATCAACACCAATGGAGCTGATTTCTGTGCTGCAAGAGCTGCACCTGAAAGGGCATCTGCAAACTCATTTCCATTGGGGCCATCTCCTTCTGCAACATATACATTGTCAAAATTAAGATCAGATTTAAAACTCTGAAGTATAGCAAGATTTGTATCAAACCTTGTGGCACCTCCAAGCCTCTCAGCATTTGGTAGTGAATTCTTCACATCATCTTTAATAACAGCAGTACCACCTACTACGTAAGTTTTGCTTACACTTTGTCCCTTTATATAGTTTTCAACTACATCTGGCATACCGTCACTTCTAGTTAAAAGTATTGGCATACCTTGGCTTGCAGCTATAGGTGCTATGGAAAGACTATCTGCATAACCGCTTCCAGAAGTAACTACAACACTACTTACACTTCCAAGTTTCTGTGCTATTTTTACAGAAGTTTCATATCTGTCTGCCCCACCAAGTCTTTCAGTATCCTTTATTCCAATACTTTTAAGTTGAGCTGTGATATTATCTGATAAAGAACCTGTTCCTCCTATTACAAATGCCTTTTTAGCTTTAAGCCTTTTAAGCTCAACTATAGTACTGCCACTTATTGAATCCTTACTAGAAAGAATTATAGGTGCATTATTTTTTTTAGCAAGTGGTGCAGCACAAAGGGCATCTGCATAACCATATCCCTGTGCTATAACTACCGTATCTGCTCCATCCTTCCATCCATTTTCACTTATCTTAAGTGAAGTTTCTATTCTGTCGTTTCCAGAAATTCTATATTCAGTTACAGCTGAAGTTGAATTAGTATCTGTATTAGCAGGAGTGGTTGAAACTGCCTCTGCACCTACACTTCCCCCTAATCCTGATACTGCAATACCTAATACAAATAAAGGTGTAATAACTTTACTAACAATTTTTTTCATATTGACCTCCTTAAATTAGTCGTAAACTAATTATTATATATAATTTTATTACCAACTTATTTCACAACCTGGTAATAAATATTTTAAATCCCACTTAATATCATAAGCTGTGTCCATTGTATATAACTAAAACTATTTTAAGTTAGTTATTTACCTGTATCATTAATTGGTATAGTTATGACATCAGAAATAGGTCTCATATCATCTAAATTATTCCAAACAAATGCCCTTATTTCATAGTTGCCTTGTGTTGGAAGTTTCATACTACCCGTTAAATCAGCTGAATCCCCTGCTGCAATATTCTTATGTGCGGATACAGAACTTATAAACTTATTATTGTCTTTATTAAACAATGACAATATCAATGAAGCTTCTTGAGTCTCCGTAGAATTATTTTTTACATTTATAGATATTTTAGCATCATTTCCAAGTTTAAACGTTGTACCTTTTGCCAAATCGGTAGTTATCTGCATGGATTTATCTTTATCTTTACCATTATCAGTCACAGTCACACTACAAAGTCCACCGTAAGTATCATCACTGGCTTTTGCATAAACATATGCTGTTCCCGGTTTTACTCCTGTTACTTCACCTTTATCTGAAACTGTTACCACACTAGTATCACTACTTCCCCATGTAATAGTTTTATCAGATGGAATTTCTGAAGTAACAGCCTTTGTTTCGCCAACTCCTATGGATACTTCCCCTGGTGACAATTTACCGTCCTGGCCATATAGTAATACTGTAGTAGAGGGACACCCTATACTTGTAGTATCTTTGGATATAAGCTTTGTACCTGTCATATCAAGTATAGAAAGTCCTGTACAGCCTGAAAAGCAATCATCTTCCAGTGTGTTTGTGCTGCCTTGAACCTTTACACACTTAAGTGAAGTACAATTTTGAAAGGCAGTTTTTCTTATAGATAAAACTGAAGCCGGTATTTTCACAGAAGTCAATCCTGTGCAGCCTGTAAAGCAGCCTATAGGAATAGCCTGTATTCTCTCTGGTAAATCTATAGATGTTAAATTCTTGCAGTCTGAAAATGCAAACATACCATAACTTGCCATAGTAAATAATTTTATTCCTGTACATCCACTGAAGTTCAAATTCTTTGGTGTTGTCCAGTCAAAATATTTTTTATTAAATCCATTATATGTTATAGCTGTATTATTGGATAAATTTATAGATGATACTCCTGTAAGATATTTCATTACATCCATATCACTATCTTTAATATCTAAATTTGATAGATCAATTGATCCTTTTATTGATGCAAGGTCAGCTGACGTCAAATCTCCTGTATAATCACTTCCTTTTCCTGCTGCTTGTGCAAGTTTACTCTTCAGCTTTACATTATTAATAACAATAGATCCCTGGCTGTTATCTGTTGTAAATCTTTGTGTTTCACCTGCCACAGATGTATCTGTATTAGAGGTTTCTGCATAGACACGGTTCAAATTCAATGAATCTACTGCAGTAAATGTCATGGAACATACCATAGAAACACAGATTATCATTTCAATTTTCCTTTTTAACATTTATTTCATCATCTCCATGTATATAATTAAATTTCTACATAAGTATTAATTATTTATCCTGTCCAATAAATATACTTATAATATTTAGAAAAAGTTTACTTATTTGACTCAACAGGTATGTCTATAACATCTGAAAGGGAATTCATTTCCTCTATACTGTCCCATACAAATGCCTTTAATTTGTATATTCCTTTTTCAGGAAGCTTAATAATACCGGTCAAGATAGAAGAATCTCCATTTTTAATTGTTTGCTTACCACACACATAATTGATGAATTTATTACTTCCATCATATAATGCTACTATCAGCGATGCATCCTGCTCCTTACCCGAATTATTTTCTGCCTTTACAGATACTTTCGCATCATTATCCAATTTAAACGAACTGTCCTTTGTCATATTAGTTATCTTTATTGATTTTGTTTCATCTTGAGATCCTGATACCTTTTTCTCTGATGCAGTTAACTTGTCCACTGTCTCCTGCTTCATGGATGATTTTTGTGCATCACTTAAAGCATCATACAATTTTTCTACCCCATCAACTTTGTCTTTATCGGTTGAAGTAAGCTTGTCTACATCTGGCAGTGCTGCTACAGCATTATTTACAGGTACTGTGGAATTCTTCACATCTGTACAGTCAAATATAGAATTTCTTCCTTCAGCTGTCCTTATAAGTGAGTCCAATCCACGACATATTTGTGCCGGTTCATAACTTGAATTATCAAAGACAGTAGTTCCTTTTTCAAGGTCAAATTTCTCAAGTACACCATCTAAAACAGTCTTACCACATTTAACATATCTCTTATCAAATATATTTTGATTTGCCATTCCTAGTGTCATATATACTTGTGCATTGGTCCATGCGTTATTATAATCTGGTATGCCATTATTTTTAAAACCTCCCCAGAAAGAACCTCTGTAGCTCTGGGCATTTGAAAATTGTGCAAATACATGATCCATAGCCTGTTTCACATCATAGTACTTGTCCCCTTCTTTTGCATCAGGGTTATAGTAAGCTGCAATTGGCTGAGATTGCATAGTCCACATATCAGATACTGCATTGGATACTACTTCAGATCCATCTGCACCTTTTGTTCCAAGCGCATTCTTAGCCCAGTCGTGTATTTCTTTATCTATATCCTCACTAGTAATATGTTTTCCATCTTTTGGTATAGAATTAATATAATTATATGAAGTTAATGCGTAAATGTCATACTGAGGTGTAAAATATTCAGGCGATACTTTTAAATAATCTTTATTTGAAATTATATCTATTAAATCATAGGCCTTTATATCTCTTGCATCATAACCTATGGCAGTAATTGCTAGAACTAATTTTTCCCATTCTGTCATCTTCACATCTCCAGGAGTTATCCCTGCATCTTTCATTTTCTGCAAACCAGTTTGTATACTTTTAAACCAGTCATCATAAAATCCTTTTCTCACACCTGTATATCCGGAACGTGCTGATGAAAATACTTCCCATACATAATCATTTAATTCAATAGTACCTTCAACTCCAGGTACAGCAGCTTTATTTCCGCTCCAGGTGAACTCTGGCACGTCTCCCTGTGCCATTTTTAATTTGTTATAAAGTATATCTTCTGCCTTTTTTGCATCTTCAATCTGCTTCTTTTGCTGATCTAGTGTAGGTCCTGGTGCCCCATCATCATTTAATTTAGCAGATGCGGGCAGAACTTTACCTAATATAAATTGATAATCATCATTTGAATTATATGTAATTTTCAATTTACTGACATCAATACTTACAGGTACAGTTCCAATAGTAAGTGCATTAAAAACTGCATCTCCACTATAGACGGCCTTAACATCATACTGACTTATCAAATTTGCGTTCTCATCAGATTCAGCAATTACTTTTATAGAGTCTATTTTTGTTTTAATATTTTCATCGGAACTCTTAGCAGGATCATAAGTTCTATCCTCAGCTGTCACCTGGATATCCACAGGTATTTTAGTTGCTACTTTATCTGTACCTGTATTTTCAGAATTTAAATAAGGATATCCACCATTTATAGACGAATCAATTTTCCAGGTTTTATCAAAATCAAACCCCAGTTTAGTATACGTATCTTTATTTTTCATTTCTTCAGTAGTATAGCCTTTTGAATCATTAGCGCAAAAAAATTTAGTTCCTAATATATCTTTATCATATGCACAGTTCTCTGGCATTGTTGTAACTTTAGTGTTCATATTATAGTAAGTATCGCTCACAATTGGGCAGCCATCACCGGTATATCCTCCATCATTTCCTATAAATTTTCCATAGAAATAACAGTGATCTATCTTCTCACCACTTTGTCGACAAATTCCTGAACGTACCACAGAATATTCTTCATTTTTTACTTCATTGTCAAAAGTCACATTGCTATAACAATCCTTCAAAGTTCCAGGTGTGTCTACATTTTTCCCACCTACCAATCTATATAAATCATCATTGCCAACAATTCCTGCTATAACAAAAACATCCGTTGTTGTATCTGTAATTGTTCCTGTTGAAGAACAGCAGGCAATCGTACCCCCAGCTTCATTAGCAATTAATCCATAATTTGAACTACCATTAGCTTTTATAGTTGAATTTTTAGTAGTTACATTAGCATCAATTCTCACATTTTCTACAATACCATCTTTGTCTACAATTCCAAATAAACCTGACTTTGAATCTGTATAATTGCTTATGGTGTAAAACTTGCCATCAAAAGTACCATCAAAGCCTTTATTAGTAGTAAAAGATTTTAAAGGTACATCTGATTTGGCGATATCAATATCCTGTGTCAGAATAACCTTCTTCCCTAGATAATTTACTCCATTGTCAATATCCTCTCTAAATTTATTCAGGTCTTCTACTGAACTAATAGTGTAATTTTCTTCTGTGTTCTGAATCAAAGACGGTGTGGATGTTGTTACATCTGCCGCCAGAGCTGAGTAAGGCGCAAATATTGTTAACGTAAATAGCAATACTATCACCAAATTCATTTTCTTCCAAAGTTTTTTCATTTTTTACCCCTTTCTAAATTAAAATAATAATTTGTAGTATTTAAATATGTGTAAATCAAATACATTTATTCCCTAAAATAAAAAACTCCTTCTTTAATAACAGAAGGAGTTTTTTCCCTAAGAAAAAAAAGGAAAGTCCTTAAAGGGCCTTCCTTTTTTATATCTTAACGTAATTGTTTACACATAATACAACGACATAATTATAGTACTTATCTTCCCCCCGAAAGAATTAATAACATATCAGGCAGGTTTCCTGGCTCAGATTCATCTTACTCCCTTGTCTTCCCAGATATAATTCCAGTGACATAACTAAGGTTTCATCCTCCATACAGTAACGGTGGGCTGCAGTGTTTATTACACTTTCCCTTTTAACTGTTATATTTTACAGCACCTAATACTAAATATTAAATTTTTATTACTTTTATGTTAAGTATAAAACATAAATTTTAAGTAGTCAACATTATTTTCATATTTATGAAAATAATGTTGACTACTCGTAAATAAGTTTTATTTATTTGACTGAACAGGTATATCTATAATATCTGAGAGAGGATTCATATTTTCAAGGCTGTCCCATACAAATGCCTTCAATTTATATATTCCCTCTTCTGGAAGCTTCATAATACCCGTTAAAATAGATGAATCTCCATCTTTAATCGTCTGCTTGCCGCATACATATTTCACAAATTTATCGCTTCCATCATATAGCGCTACTAATAGCGATGTATCCTTGTCCTTACCAGAATTATTTTCTGCCTTTACAGATACCTTTGCATCATTGCCCAATTTAAATGAACTGTCCTTTGTCAAATTAGTTATCTTTATTGGTTTTGTTTCACCCTGTGATCCTGATACCTTTTTCTCTGCTGCAGTTAACTTGCCCACTGTTTCCTGCTTCATGGATGATTTTTGCGCATCACTTAAGGCATCATACGATTTTTCTACCCCATCAACTTTGTCTTTATCTGCTGAAGTAAGCTTATCCACATTTGGCAGTGCTGCTATGGCATTATTTACAGGCACTGTAGAATTCTTAACATCTGTACAGTCAAATATTGAGTTTCTTCCTTCATAATCCCTTACAAGTGAATCTATTCCTCTGCATATCTGCACTGGATCATAGGTTAAATTGTCATATTGGGTAGTTTTATTTTTGGCATCAAATCCTTCAAGTATAGCATCAAATATAGTCTTACCATCTTTTATATATTCCTTATCAAAAACATTAGCCTTGGCCATTCCAAGTGTCATGTACACCTGGGCGTTTGTCCATGGGTTATTTAAATCAAATGTACCATCAGTATTTACAAAGCCACCCCAAAAAGAACCCTTATAAGTCTGGGCATTTGAAAATTGAGCAAATGCATGGTCCATAGCCTGTTTTACATCATAATACTTGTCTCCTTCTTTTGCATTGGGATTATAATATGCTGCAATTGGCTGCAGCGCCATAGTCCACATATCAGGGGCAGTATTTTCTGCTACTACAGATCCATCTGCACCTTTTGACCCAAGTGCATTTTTTGCCCATACATGTATATTTTTTTCTATATCATCTTTACTAATATGTTTTCCATCGTTAGGAATGAAGTCCATATAATTATAAGAAGTTAATGCATAAACATCATACTGCGGCGTAAAATATTCCGGAGATACTTCTAAATAATTTTTATTTGATATAATATCCAATAAATTATAGGATTTTATATCTCTTGGGTCATATCCTATAGCAGTAATTGCAAGTACTAACTTTTCCCACTCGGTCATCTTTACATCCCCGGCTGCTATCCCTGCCTCTTTCATTTTTTCCAGTCCATTTTGTATATTCTTGAACCAGTCATCATAAAATCCTTTCCTTACACCTGTATATCCGGAACGGGCTGATGAAAATACTTCCCACACATAATCATTTAATACAACTGTACCTTCCATTCCAGGTGCAGCTGCTTTATTTCCATCCCATGTAAACTCTGGTACATCCCCCTGTGCTATCTTTAACTTATCATAAAGTATATTTTCTACTTCCTTTGCATTTTCTACCTGCTGTTTTTCCACATCCTGTGTAAGTGCTGCCGCACCATTGTCAAGAAGCTTGGCAGTAGATGGAATTACTTTGCCAAGTATAAACTGGTAATCTTCATTTGGAGTATAATTTATTTTTAATTTACTGGAATCAATACTTATAGGTACATTTCCTATAGTTGGTGCATCAAAAAATACATTTCCATCACAAGTAACATTATACTTGCTTATTAAATCGGCATCTTTACCAAATTCCGGAACTACCTTAAAAGTTGCCGTCGTTTTAAGACAATCATCTGTATTCTTAATAGGTTCAGTTCCAGGGACAAACATTTTGTCTGGGACTGTTACCTGCACATCTACTACTACCTTTGTTACTGTCTTAGTTGAACTATCAGGGTTTAAGTAAGGGTAGCCATCGTTTACAGAAGGATCTATCTTCCAGATCTTATCAAAGTCAAATCCAAGCTTTATGTAGCTGTCTTTATCTTTCATCTGTGCTGTAGTATAGCCTACAGGACTTCCCATAAAGGAAGGACTTGAAAATCCCAGTACATCACTATCATATGCACAGGTAGATGCACTGTCATCACCCAAACTTATAATTGGATGAAACTTATTTGATTTTCCTAAAATTTTACCATAAAAATAACTGTGATCCACGCTTCTACCTGGGTTCATACTCGTTTGTGTACAAATTCCACTACATCTACTGCCATCAGCTGTATTATCAAAAGTAACATTGCTATAACAATTATTTATATTCCCATCTATTTCATTCCAGTCATCATCTGTAAAAGCACTATCACCAACTATTCCTGCAACAGTACCATTACTATCTTCATTTGTTCTAATCATACCTTTTGTAGAACATTTAGATATTATCCCTGCACTTTGATTAGTAATCAACCCATAAGCTGCATCCTCAATTGAAGTTGAAGTAATTACTTTACTTGCATCTGTAACGGTTACATTTGCATTAACTTTAACATCTTCTACAATTCCGTCTTTTCCCACAATCCCAAACAAACCGGATACTGCATCTGTATAACTACTTATAGTGTTAAACTTTCCGTCAAAAGTACCATCAAAATTTTTATTAGTTGTAAAGGATTTTAAAGGAACACTTGATTTACTTATATCAATATCATGTATCAAAATAACTTTTTTGCCTGAATAGTCTATGCCATTATCGATATCTCCTCTGAGTTTGTTCAAGTCATCTACTGAACTTACAGTATAGTTTCCATCTGTATCCTGGGTTAAAGATGGCATTGATACCGATGGTGAAGCATCTGCCCTAGCAGTATATGGTGCAAATGTCATTAAAGTAAATATAAGCATCATAACAAGACTGATTTTTTTCCATATCCTTTTCACTTTGTTCTCCTTTCTAATTTTTCTAAAATTATATAATAAATACCAGGTTAAAAAATACATCTTAACCCGGTATCAATCTAAAAGATTTGCTTAATCAATTAGGGAAAATCTGCTTTTATTATAAAGCACCAGCTGCAGCATCAACATTCTTTTGTTTAGCTTGTAAAGTTTCTAATTGAGTTAATGCATTTGTATAAGCTGTATCTGTTTTATTTGCATGATTTGCCATTTTTGCTATAAGTGTTGTTTTATCTGCTCTTGTAAAAAATGGATCAACAAGTTTAGTAGTCGCCCAGTTATAATATCCATCAGAAGTAACCTGAGTTGGTAAATATGCACTATTTAGCCCCATATCTGCTCCCATTGCTGCTGTAAATTCCCAACGAATTACAGCTCCATCTGGTACATTATCTAATGCTGTACTTCCGTTATAATAAGTACTGTCATGATTCAATTCATTATTTACTGTAAACATCCAACCTGAAATTCCATCGCATTCCTTTTCACTTAAATAATTTACATCGGTAACAATAGGTTGATGTGGTAAATCTTTTCTGAAAACAATACCTTTAGTTAATTTTTTAAGATTGTTCGTAAATAAATAATCTTTAAAAGCATCTTGATTATCTGTAGCATCCTTAAAACCTGTTATATAACTTCCATACTGGCTTGAAACTATATTTACATTTCCATCACCTACAGCCTGTTTTGTAGCATCAGCAATAGTATTCGTATCACTGAGTGTAACTTTTACTGGCTGTAAAATAGGTGCTTGTCCTAAAACATTTTTCTCAACATCCACATAGACAGTCTTTGTTTGAGCAGCTGAGGCAGCATGAACACTGTTAAAAGCAGATGGTGCAGCCGCAGCTCCCAAAGTTAATGTTGTTATACACAAAGTTGCAAATAATTTGTTTTTTAATCTTCTAATCATTTTATACACTCCTCCAAATTTTTAATTGTTGCTTGTCCAAATTTAAAAGACAATGATAAAATTTTTATATCACCTCCTGGAAATTAAAATGTAATGGCAATCATATTTTTAACCTTTGTGAAAAATAAACTAGGTGGTAATTCAGGTGAGATTAAGTTAACGTAAAAATATATTTGTGTAAATAAAAGATAAAAAGAGACCCTCTTTCTTTCGAAGGTCTCCAGTATACGACATGAATTTATGAATATTTAATGTAAACAGATGTTATTGGCATTGAATACTTACCTTTCCCACCGAAAGAACCATATACACTTGTAACAGGCAGGTATACTGGCTTGGTATCATCTTACTTTTCACACCTTCCCAAAGATTATATCTTCAGTGGCATATTGTGAATTTCATCTTCCTTACAGCAGCGGGGGCTGCAGTGGCTTTTAACCACTTTCCCTATTAATTCCTTAAAAAGAAACCTGTTCAATATTATTATTTAATTTACAATTGTCATTACTTTCATGTTACATCTCTTTTATTTATTTGTCAATAATTTATAAAATTTTTATTAAATTAATGTGAACCACAATATTATGACTTTTGTTATTAAATACTGTCTAGTAAGCTTGTCCTAAAAATGCCTGTCACTTAATTCAGTATCATTTTTTAGGATTTATATTGATTTCTCCAAAAGTATTCTCATAATTTTCAATTGATTTCAATAAAATCATACTCATGCTCTTTGCTTGTTGTGGGCTCATAAATATTTTTACACTATCTTCTACATCTTTTTTGTATACTTTCATAAATTCTAACTGAAAATCGTATACAGTTCCGGAAAGTTCCACCCTATTTGAATATAATTCCTTCTCTTCTTCTAATTTCATATTTTCATCCATAAGATTCACCCTTGCCTTTCATATTTTTTGTTTAATTTATTTCTTTAATTATCTCGTAGCTTTATATAATATCTAATAACTAAAAAAGAACCACTAGGGTTCTCTCATGTCAATATAACCGTTTACTTTTAATTATAAGCAGTTTAAAATATCAACCTCTTCCCCTCCGAAAGAATTAACTACATATCAGGCAGGCTTCCTGGCTCAGATTCATCTTACTCCCCTGTCTTCCCGGATATAAATCCAGTGACATAATTAAGGTTTCATCCTCCATACAGTAACGGTGGGCTGCAGTGTTTATTACACTTTTCCTTTTAACTATCACGTTTGACAGCACCTAATACTAAATATTAAATTTTTATTATCTTTATATTAAGGTTAGTACATATTTTTTCAAAAGTCAACATTATTTTCCTGAAAAACTTGTACAGGTAATAAAAAGCTTCTACAGAATAACTAATTCATCCTATAGAAGCTTTTTTATTGTTTATTTATTTTGACTGGACAGGTATATCTATAATATCTGAAAGAGGATTCATATTTTCAAGACTGTCCCATACAAATGCCTTCAATTTATATATTCCTTTTTCTGGAAGTTTCATAATACCTGTTAAAATAGATGAATCTCCATTTTTTATCGTCTGCTTACCGCATATATAATTGATGAATTTACCACTCTCATTATATAGTGCTACTAATAGTGATGCATCCTTGTCTTTACCAGAATTATTCTCTGCCTTTACAGATACTTTCGCATCATTGCCTAATTTAAATGAAATATCCTTTGTCAAATTAGTTATCTTTATTGGTTTTGGCGTATTATTTTCCGTAACAGTAACTGTACACTGTGCCTTTGCATCCTTGTTGTCTTCAGACACTGCTGTTATTGTTGCTGTTCCTGCCTTTACTGCTGTTACCTTTCCGTTTTCATCTACTGCTGCTATAGTTTTATCACTGCTTGACCAATCTACTTTTTTATTTGCTGCATTATTCGGCGTTACAGCTACTGTAAGCTGCAGTGTATCTCCTTCTGTAAGACTTGTACTTGTCTTGTCAAGACTTATACCTGTTACGCTTACTGGCTGCGGCGGTATATCCTTAGTTACTGTTACAGCACAAACTCCTCCATAACTATCATCATCTGTTTTTGCATAAATATATGCCGTTCCTGGATTAACTCCTGTTATTACACCTTCACTTGAAACTTTAGCCACATTTGCATCAGTACTTCCCCATACAACCCCTTTATCTGATGGAATTTCATTTGCAATTTTTTGAACTCCACCTGTTTTTATTGATATCTGACCGGGTGATAGTTTAGCATTTTTACCACAAATTATCATGGTAGAATCAGGATATTTTGTGTCTTTAGTATTGTCCTTAGTAAAACTTGTATCTGTTAAGTCTAATACAGAAAGATTGGTACAACCCGAAAAACATCCATTTCCCAATTGTGTTACACTACCTGGTATTTTCATATATTCCAGTGACGTGCAGCCACTGAAAGCTAAGTTGCCTACACTTTTAACCGTATTTGAAATTTCTACAGAAGCTAAAAGTTTACTATTTGAAAAACATGAAAAAGGAATACTTGGTATTCCTTCAGGTAATTTAATAGAAGTCAGTTTACTAGAAGCAAATGCAAACATTTTATTTTTTATGTCTTTCATACCTGTACATCCACTAAAGTCCAAACCCTTTGGTATTGTCCAGTCAAATTTAAGTTTTTTAAAACTAAGGTTTGTTAAATCTTTGTTATCCGACAGGTTTATAGCTGATACTCCTTTAAGATATTTCATTACATCCATATCACTATCGGTAATATCTAAATTTGAAAGGTCAATAGTTCCTTTTATAGATGCTAGATCATCCGGTGTGAAATATCCCTCATAGTCACTGTCTTTTCCTGCTGCTAGGGCAAGTTTGTTTTTCAACTTTACATTATTAATAACAATAGCTCCCTGACCATCAACAACTGTTACAGCACAAGATGCCGTTTTATTTCCATCTTCAGTATTTGCAGTTATAGTTGCGGTTCCTACTTTTATTGCCGTTACTTTTCCACTTTTATCTACCGCTGCTACTGTAGGATCACTACTTGACCAATCCACCTTTGGGTTAGTTGCATCGTTTGGTGTTATGGTTGGCATAAGCTGCAATGCAGCTTTTGGTATCAACTTAACACTTGTTTTGTCGAGAATTATTCCCGTCACACTTACATTTTCTTTTATTGTTATTGTGCACTGTGCTTTTGCATCCCTGTTGTCTTCAGATACGGCTGTTATTACGGCTGTTCCTTTTTTTAATGCTGTTACCTTTCCATTTTCATCCACTGATGCCACTGTAGGATCACTGCTTGACCAATCTATTTTTGTATTAGTTGCATATTTAGGCGTTATAGCCACTGTAAGCTGCAGTGTATCTCCTTTCATTAGATATGCACTCGTTTTATCAAGACCTATTCCTGTTACTTTTACTGGCTGTGATTGTGACAGCTTTTTCTCTGCGTCAGTCAATTTATCCATCGTTTCCTGCTTTATTGAAGCTTTTTTAACATCACTTAATTTATCATATGCATCTCTTGCGGCATCAACCTTTTCCTTATCAGCTGAAGTAATTTTATATACATCCGGCAGTGCTGCTATTGCATTGTTTACAGGGACTGTAGAATCTTTGACATCTGTACAATCAAAAATTGAGACTCTGCCTTCAGCTGCACGTACAAGCGAATCCAATCCCCTACATATTTGTGCAGATTCATAAGATGAATTATCAAAATCAGTAGTACCATTTTTCACATCAAACTTCTCAAGTACACCATCCAAAATAGTCTTGCCGTCTTTTATATACATCTTGTCAAAAATATTGGCATGTGCCATTCCAAGTGTCATATACACCTGGGCATTGGTCCAGGCATTATTTAAATCAATTTTGCCATCAAGATCTACACTGCCGCCCCAGAAAGATCCCTTATAAGTCTGGGCATTTGAAAACTGTGCAAATACATGATCCATAGCCTGCTTTACGTCATAGTACTTGTCTCCTGGTTTTGCATCTGGATTATAATAAGCTGCAATTGGTTGTAATTTCATAGTCCACATATCAGGAGTAGTATTTCCTATTACTGCTGACCCATCAGCACCTTTTGACCCAAGTGCACCCTTGGCCCATTCATGTATATATCCATCTAAATCATCTTTAGTAATGTGCTTTCCATCATTAGGAATAAGATCAATATAATTACGAGAAGTTAATGCATAAATTGCATACTGCGGCGTAAAATATTGATTTGATGCTTTCACATACTCCTTATTTGAAATTATGTCTATTAAATCATAAGCTTTTATATCTCTTGGATCATAGCCTATAGCAGTAATTGCCAGAACTAACTTCTCCCATTCCGTCATCTTTACATCCCGAGCAGTTACCCCTGCATCTTTCATTTTCTGCAAGCCTGTCTGTATACTCTTAAACCAGTCATCATAATATCCTGCTCTTATTCCCGTATAGCCAGAACGTGCCGATGAAAATATTCCCCAGTCCTCATCTGAAAAAGTAACAGTTCCTTCTTTTCCTGGAGCTGCAGATTTGTCTCCACCCCAGCTAAATTTAGGTACATCTCCTGTAATACCTAGTTTGGTGCCTAATTTGGTATAAAGAATATCTTCTGCCTTTTTTGCATCTTCAATCTGCTGCTTTTGTTCATCTTGTGTAGGTCCTGCTGCACCATTATCAAGGAGTTTAGCAGTTGACGACAGAACTTTACCAAGTACAAACTGATAATCCTCATTTGAATTATAATTTATCTTAACCTTACTGGTATCAATATCTATAGGCACGTCTCCAATAGTTGGTGCATTTAAAAATACATCTCCACTATAGGTTGCGCTAACATTATATTTGCTTATTAGCTCTTTATCTTCATCAGATCTTGGAACTATTTTAAAAGTTGCCGTTGTCTTAAGACTATCATCTGTATTATAAATAATTGGGGAAGTAGGAACAATATAAGTTTTATCATCAGCCGTTACCTGCACATCTACAGTCACTTTTGCTGCTGTTTTTTGTGTGTTTTCTGAATTTAAATATGGATATCCATTATTTGAAGAATCTATTTTCCAGGTTTTATCAAAATCAAAGTCTAGAGCTGTATATGTATCTTTATTTTTCATTTCTGCAGTTGTATAACCTTTGGGGTTACCATTATCAGAAGAAGATGGGGTATAACCTAATACATCTTTATCATATGCACAATTTTCTGCACTTGTGGTAACTCCAGTTTTACTATCATAATAGGTTGAACATAGGATTGGTTGGCATTTATCGCTATGTTCACCAGTATAATTTCCTGTAAATTTACCATAAAAATAGCAGTGATCTAATTGTTCACCACCCATTGAACAAATTCCTGCATATCTCACCATTTCCTCTGATGATTGATTATCAATAATTACATTACTGTAACAATCTTTTAAGTACCCAGCTGCAATACTACTTGTTTGTCCAATTGTATCCCTAGCAACTATTCCTGCTTCAAAAAAAACTTTAACCTTATTTGTAATTGTTCCTGTTGAAAAACAGCGAATAATTGTTCCACTTGCTTCATTAGCAATTAGTCCATAATTTTCAATTTTATCACCTTCAATAACTACGTTAGCATCAATCCTAGCATTCTCCACAATACCATCTTTATTAATAATATTGAATAAACCAGATTTGGGATCATTATAGTTACTTATAGTATGAAATTTTCCATTAAAAGTACCATTAAACGTATTTTGTGTTGTAAAAGATTTCAAAGGTAATTCAGATTTACCTACATCAATATCCTGAGTTAACAGAACATTTTTACCCGAATAGTCTATTCCCTTATCAATATCCCCCCTGAGTTTGTTTAAGTCTTTTACTGAACTTACCGTATAATTTCCATCTTTATCTTGAGTTAAAGAGGGCGTTGATGTTGTTGGTACGGTATCTGCCATAACCGTGTATGGTGCAAATGTCATTAATGTAAATATAAGCATCATAACAAAACTTGCCTTTTTCCATATCTTTTTCATTTCATTCTCCTTTCTAAATTCTAAGATTATGTAATATAAACTAATCTTAATATTATTAATTTTTAAGTTCTTGCTTGTATACCATCTCCTTAAAAAGATACGCTTAAAATTTTCGAAGACTTTTTGTATTCCTCAATTATAGGCTTAAAATATTTTTCCTCACCTTTTTTTCTACATTCTATTGCGTCTTCCAATTTATCAAAATATCCTAAATGTTTTTCTTTTCCTGCAAGAGTTAAACGTACTCTCCATTTACTTCTTTTTTTATCCCAATTAATACCTTTGTAACCACTAGAATTACTAGAAGAAATTTTACGTGTTAATTGGCCTATTTTTGTTCCTTTAAACCTATCTACATTAGTTGCTTTAACCTGAATAATTTTAGTATGTTCTATCATCAAACATCCACAACTTCTAGTTCCGCCATCTATTAAATGTCTTTCTCTAACTTTTACTTTGTTTCCACAGTCACATAAGCAGTTCCAAATAACACCCCTATCTTTATATTTTTTATTTGCAACAGACATAACTGTTAAACGTCCAAATTTCTTTCCTGTTAAATCTTTAAATCTGTTCATTTTCTCACCTCTTTTGATTTATGTATTTTGCCGCCCACTTCCTCCAGATTCCACGTCACCATGGACCCCCTTGTCTTAAACTATGCATTCCACGCTAGGGACTTTCACCCTTAAGATTGCGTCCATGCTAGGCGTACCATAATAAAAGAGACCTTCCTTCGAAAGTCCCTTTTATTACATAAATATTCTATATGACTAATAAACTAAAAAAGAACCACTAGAGTTCTCTCATGTCAATATAACCGTTTACTTTTAATCATAAACAAGCTTAAATATAGTAACATCTTCCCCTCCGAAAGAATTAACATAATATCAGGCAGGCTTCCTGGCTCAGATTCATCTTACTCCCCTGTCTTCCCAGATATAAAAATCCAGTGACATAATTAGGGTTTCATTCTCCATACAGTAACGGTGGGCTGCAGTGCTTTTTACACTTTTCCTTTTAACTATCCCATTTGACAGCACCTAATGCTAAATATTAAATTTTTATTATCTTTATGTTAAGATTAGTACATAATTTTTTAAAAGTCAACATAATCTTCTATAAGAAATTCTATTTTGCTCATATAATTTTTTATTAACAAAAATATCTATATGCTTATTTAAGCTGTAAAGATAACTACATATTTATTTTTAAATTATATTAACTCGTTTTTCCAAATTGTCAAATTTAAATTCTTGAGGTAAAAAATCACAGAATATCTTTTTGTCATTTAAAGTATCTCCGTCATAACCGCTGTTAAAGTATGCAAGTAAAGTATTTTCATCAATACAATGAATCCATTTCTTTAAGCTATCACTAAATTCAAAATCTTCTTCAAATATAGTATCGTCTTGATACATAATTATAATGTTATATAAATATATATCAAGTTTTAGAACTTCATTAATATTTTGAATATTTATTCCATCTTGTTCCACAATTTCTTTTTCTTTTAATGAATAAGTATTATAATAATTTTCAAGTTCTTTATAAAATCCCACTACTTTTTTGAGATACTTATAAAAATATACATTATTAATTTCTAATTTTATTTTATTACTTTTATTTAAATAAGAAATTAATCCTGGTTTATATTCAGAAAACTGCGTCTGGTAAAAATAACGATTCATAAAAAAATCCTCCCTTAAAAAAAATTCCTTTTAACAAAAGCGTTAAAAGGAAATATTATAAAAATGTTTGATTAGTTATAGAAAATCTAACAAAACTATCATCATAACACTCCCCCTATCACTCGTAGAGATATTTGTGTAAAATATAGGTAGGTCTTCTGACTCAAGATTCACCATTTTAGTACGCCTTCCCAATATTTAAGTGGCATAATATACTAAAACTCCTCTATTACAGCTACGGGATAGTCCAGGATTTTCACCTGATTCCCTTTTAATTAATCAAATTAGATTAAACCTATATTTGTCTTTATAGAACTTAATTATAATTTATACCTATTACAGTTTAATGTCAATAATATAATTGATCATTGACATTTATCGCCATATAATACTATAATTATTATTTAATAATATAATAATTCTTAAACAAGCTTGAAAGATCAATTGTATCTAATAGCTTTTTGAAATATAAGGTGCTTCTTTAAAAGGAAGTTAAAAGGGAATCAAGTTGGAATCTTGATCAGCACCCACTACTGTATTTCAGACGAAAATCTCAATAGCCACTACATTAAGCGGGAAGGGAGATCTGTAGGATGAAGATAAGTCAGGAAACCTGCCTTATATTTAAAATAATCAAATCTTTGGGAGTGAAGATTAAGGAGGAATAAAAATGATAAAATCAACAATTGTAGGTTACCCAAGACTTGGAGTGCACAGAGAACTAAAGTTTGCAGTAGAATCTTACTTAAAAAAAAAGATAGATTCAAATATGCTAAAGTTCACTGCAAAACAACTAAGGAAAGAATACTGGACAACCCAAAAAGAAGTGGGAATAGATATTATTCCATCTAATGACTTTTCATATTACGATAATATGTTAGATATGGCATTTCTGTTAAATATCATACCAAAACGTTATAAAGAGCTCAAACTTTCTAAATTAGACACATATTTTGCAATGGCAAGAGGTTATCAAAATGATAACCTGGATGTAAAAGCTTTGCCTATGAAAAAATGGTTTAATACTAATTATCATTATATAGTACCTGAAATAGATAATTATACTTATTTTTGCCTAAATGATACTAAACCTTTTGATTTATATAAGGAAGCTAAAGATGAGGAAATTGATACAAAGCCAGTTATAATAGGAATTTTTACATTTCTCAAGCTTTCATATTTAAAAACAAACAGAACATTTAAAGAATGCCTGGATGAGCTTACAAATGTATACACAGCTATATTAGATAAGTTCGAAAGACAGGATATAAGTTATATTGAAATTGATGAGCCTATTTTAGTAACAGATTTAACACAAGAAGATATATTTTTATTTAGAACTGCTTATGACAAAATTATAAATAGAAAATATAAATTTCAAATATTACTTCAAACTTATTTTGGCGATGTAAGAGATATTTATAAATACTTTAGTGATATGAAATTTAATGCAATAGGATTAGATTTAGTTGAAGGTGAGAAAAATATAGACCTAATTAAAAAATATGGATTTCCCAAAAATAAACTATTAATAGCTGGAATTATTAACGGAAAGAATGTATGGAAAAATGATTATAATAATAGCATCAAAATTATTGAAGAACTAAGTAAACATATTGATAAAGATAGAATTTATATAAGCACCTCTTGTTCTCTTCTTCATGTACCTTATACAGTTAAAGAAGAAAAATTAAATACAAGAAAACCAAAGTTAAAAAAATTTACGTGTTTCACTCAATACATAGAAAATTTTTCATTTGCAGAGGAAAAATTAAGTGAACTTACAGATTTGCAAGAACTACTTCAGTGTAATGAATATAAAATTAGCATCAAATACTTAAAAAATCAAGAAATTTTGAAAAAAAAGAGAAACCATCAATTATGCTATGACTTAGAAGTTAGAAAAAAAGTGAAAAATTTAAAAAAAGAAGATTTCATAAGGAAAGATCCTTTTGAAAAACGTAGAAAAATTCAAAAAGAATATTTAAAACTTCCCATTCTTCCAACAACAACAATAGGCTCATTTCCTCAGACTGACGAAATAAAAAAACTCAGGAAAAATTATGAAGACGGTAACATTTCAAAGCATCAATATAAAACCAGCATTAAAGAAAAAATTAAAGATACAATTCATTTTCAAGAGGAGGCAGGTTTAGATGTATTAGTACATGGTGAATATGAAAGAAATGATATGGTTGAATATTTTGGAAAACATCTTAAAGGTTTTTTATTTACTCAAAATGGTTGGGTACAATCTTATGGCACTAGAACTGTAAAACCTCCTATAATTTTTGGAGATGTAAAACGTACTGAATCAATAACAACAAATTGGATTAAATTTGCTCAAAAACAAACCAATAAACCAGTTAAAGGTACGCTTACTGGACCTATAACAATTTTAAATTGCTCCTTTCCAAGAGAAGATTTAGAATTAAAACAAATAGCTTATCAAATAGGACTTGCTATTAGAGATGAAGTATTAGATTTAGAACAAGAAGGAATAAAAATAATTCAAATTGATGAAGCTGCACTGAAAGAAAAACTGCCATTAAGAAAAATTGATTGGCATAAAAAATATTTAGATTGGGCAATTCCTGCTTTTAAGCTAACACATTCTAAGATAAAATCAAAAACTTCTATTCATACACACATGTGTTATAGTGAATTTGAAGATATATTTAAAGTACTAGAATCTATGGATTCAGATGTTATTTCTATAGAAACCGCCAAATCTAATTTTTCATTACTAAATTTATTAAAGAAAAGTAATTTTAAATTTGAAATAGGTCCTGGAATATATGATGTGCATTCCCCTAAACTACCAGACATAAAAGAGATAGAAACTCTCATAAAAGTAATACTTAGTACATTAGATATTAATAAACTTTGGATTAATCCAGATTGCAACCTGAAGACAAGCGGAATTACAGAAACAAACGCTAGTTTAATTAATATGGTTAATGCTGTTAAAAATATAAGAATTGAACTTGAAGCTGTAAAAAAAAGTGATACTATGGGAATTCTATTTTACTCATTAAAATGAGAGTGTTAGATTTTTTCTGTAAATTAGCTTTCTATGATATTTTAGAAAGACAGCTATGTAAAAAATTATTTCTGTCTTAATTTCAAATATATAATTTAAAAATGAGTATGTCAATAACGCCTAAGAAAAAAGGCGTTATTTTTATAAAAATTTTATTCGGGAAGTCTGCCATCATACATTATGGATAGTTCACCATAAACCTTACCCCAGTTTCTGAGGACTGACGTCCATTTCTTAGTTGCCTCAAATGTTGCAAGATAAAGTGCCTTTAGAAGTGCAGTATCACTTGGAAATACGCTTCTTTGACTGTTTAATCTGCGGTATGTGCTATTAAGGCTTTCTATGGCATTCGTTGTATATATTACTTTTCTGACTTCTGGTGAAAATTTGAATATAGGGGTTATAGCATCCCAATTTTTCAACCAGCTTCGCATAGATCCTGGATATTTATCATTCCACTTCTTAGTTACAATTTCCAGATTTTTATGAGCAGTTTCCTCAGATGGAGCCTGATATATACTCTTAAGATCCTTTGCAAAATCTTTCTTGTGTTTATAAGATACATATTTAAGTGTATTTCTTATCTGATGTACGATGCATCTTTGGTATTCTGTGTCCGGAAAGGACGCATTTATAGATTCTTTTATGCCAGAAAGACCATCTGCACAAAGTATGAGGATATCTTTAACTCCTCTGTTTTTAAGCTCATTTAAAACACCAAGCCAGTATTTGCTGCTCTCGTTCTCACCTATATTTATGGAAAGCACATCTTTTATTCCGGCATCATTTATTCCCATGATTATATAGGCCGCAAGTTTTTTTACTATACCATTATCTCTAACAGAAAAATGTACTGCATCTATGAAAACAATTGGATAAACTGTAGACAATGGACGCTGCTGCCACTGTTCAATCTCTGGTAATATGCGGTCTGTTATGTTAGATATCATACTTTCACTTGCTTCAAAACCATATATGTCTTCAATAATTTCAGATATTTGTCTTGTAGTCATACCTTTTGCATACATCGATATTATTTTGTCTTCTATGCTTGATATGTCCTTCTGGCGCTTTGCTACAGCCTGCGGCTGAAATGTACTGTTCCTATCTTGAGGTACATCAATCTCTACTTCACCATATTTACTTCGTACTTTCTTGCTTTTCTTACCATTCCTGTAGTTAGCTTCATCTGAGCGTCCATACTTTTCATAGCCAAGATGGTTGTCCATCTCACCTTCCAGCATCTCCTGAAGAGTTCCTCCCAGTAGATCTTTCAGTGCATCTTGAATGTCCTCTGCAGATTTGATATCATACTCACTTATAAGAGAAGTTATAATATTTCTCTTACCATCTGTCATTGGTTTTACCTTATAAACATCTTTTTTCCTTGCCATAAAAAAAGCCTCCTATAATTTTTATTTTATCATAGAAAGCTTTATGTTTTTATTTGATTTACAGACTTTTTATCACAGGCTCCATAAAATTTTTATTGACATTAACCTCTAATAGGAGAACGTACCTAGATTTGTGTAAACTAAATCTAGGTACGTTCTTTTAATGTATCAGATAAAGGTACTGGCTATATAATAAAAAGCTTCTACAGAATAACTAATTAATCCTATAGAAGCTTTTTTACTTTTTATTTATTTGACTGAACAGATATGTCTATAATATCTGAAAGGGGATTCATATTTTCAAGGCTGTCCCATACAAATGCCTTCAATTTATATATTTCCTCTTTTGGAAGCTTCATAATACCCGTCAAAATAGATGAATTTCCATTTTTTATTGTCTGCTTTCCGCATACATAGTTGATGAATTTACCACCCTCATCATATAGTGCTACTAATAGAGATGCATCTTGGTCTTTACCGGAATTATTTTCTGCCTTTACAGATACCTTTGCATCCTCACCTAATTTAAATTAACTATCCTCTGTAAGGTTAGTTATCTGTATTGGTTTTGGTGTGTTGGCTACTGTAACTATGCACTGTGCCTCTACATTTCTGTTGTCTTCGGATACTGCCGTTATTACTGCTGTTACCTTTCCGTTTCCATCCACTGTTGCTACTGTAGAATCACTGCTTGACCAATCTATTTTTGTATTAAATGCACCCTTTGGTGTTATAGCAGCTGTGAGATTCAGTGTATTTCCCTCAATCAAGTTAGCTTCCGTTTTATCTAAAGCTATAGATTCTACTTCTTTTATGCCCTGATCGTCATCTTTAAATGTTGTTATTGTATCTCCATCCTTTAGTTGTGTATCCTTTTGATTATAAGTACTGTTGTCACCATTTAAAATGTAACTCCAAAACTGCGTATCATCCTTTGACATTAAAGCTCCTGCTGCTAAAGAGGATTTATCAAAATCTTGTCCATGCTTTTTTAAACCTTCCATGATTGCAGTATTAATAGAGTTATTATTCAATACAATAATCTGTTCACTAAAGCTATTATACTTTTGTATACTTTTTAGGGTTACATTTACAAAATCATTTTGAGTTGAATCATAGCTAGGCAATAAATCATCATAATTTTTAGTATAAAAAAATAATAGATAATCTCCATCTTTTACACTTTGAACTTTAGGATAATTTTGAGGCGTTGTATAATTAACTTTATACATCCACCCACTTTGAGATCCGTAATTACCATCATCAGTACCATTTTTCTGTCCAGCTATGCTATCTACCATTCCGGTATCTTTAACTTCTACATCTAATCCTGTAGCTTTCAATACATCTTCAGCAGTGGCATTTTCTTTTACTTTAATTTGCTGTGGACTGAAAAGATTTTCATTATACATTCCTACTACTGCTACATTAACATTTATATCATTACTATTTTCATCTGCAAAAACACTTCCTACATTTATCCCTATCATACTCACTATCATCATAAAGGTTATTAATATGGAGATATATTTTTCTCTGATGTTTTTCATATTACACCTCTCTTATTTTTAAATTAAATCAGTAACAAATGTAAAATACCAGGTTAAAAAACTCTACTTAACCTGGTATCCATCTAAAACTTTTAATTAATCAATAAAGAAACTTACTCTTATTTTATAGAAGCAACTGTCTTAATATCCAGAACATTAGCTGCATTATTAACATCAGTTTGAATAGCTTCCAATTTTTCTAATTGAGTTTAATTATTATAAGTTATATTTGTTTTATTTGCATGATTTGTCATTTTCGATATATATGTTGGTTTACTGTTCCAATTATGATATCAATATTTAAGTGTTCCATCTGGAAGATATCTTGCTAGTCCCAAATCACATCCACATACTGCTGAAAATTTTCAACGAATTTACAGCACCATCAGGCAGATTAAATAAAGGTATCAGATAAAGGTACTGGCTATATAATAAAATAAATACTGCCACAGGCCGCTGTTAAAATAAGATGGGACAGCTGCAACTCTCAATGCTAATACTGCGTCACATATAAAGTTGTAAACAATTTTTTCTTAAAACTTTATCTTATCTCACCCCCATAATTAATAATTTAATATTGTTTATCTTTAGGATTTACTCTAAATATCACCTCCTCAAAAGGGTAAAATTGCAATATATCTGTCTATTTTTTATCCGATGGCTACCAGCCGTAATACCCCCATCTCCTTATAAAGTGAGAGATAACATCTGCTACGCCCCTGGATAACGATTTCTAAGTTTCAGATGGAGAAAAAACTCCACCTGAAACCAAGGACTCTGTTTATAGTGTCTAATATAACAAAAGAGACCTCCTTACGAAGGTCTCTTATATATAACATAAGCTTATAAGCTAAAAAAGAACCACTAGGGTTCTCTCATGTCAATATAACCGTTTACTTTTAATTATAAACAGCTCAAAATAGTAACATCTTTCCCTCCGAAAGAATTAACATAATATCAGGCAGGCTTCCTGGCTCAGATTCATCTTACTTCCCTGTCTTCCCGGATATAAAAATCCAGTGGCATAATTAAGGTTTCATCCTCCATACAGTAACGGTGGGCTGCAGTGATTTTTTACACTTTTCCTTTTAACTATCGCATTTGACAGCACCTAATACTAAATATTAAATTTTTATTATCTTTATATTAAGATTAGTACATAATTTTTCAAAAGTCAACATTGTTTTCATTAATATAAAGATATTTCTGAACGAAAGATGATAATGTCTTAGTATACCAAAGTTGATTATATTCTAAATATAGAACTAAATATGAATTTTCAATTTAATACATATTTTAAAAATAGTTAGCATTCTCCATAGTCTTCAGTAAAATATAAAAGTCCCATTTTTCTGACTTTATAATTGCTTATTACATTTCCTGTTGCTTTATCATACAAATCGTAACCAACAATAGTGTAAATCATAGCATTTTCTTTATCAAGAATGTTCTTATCCATATTATACTGTCCTTTGTTGACATGTACGGTTACTTTAAATGCTCTCACTGGATATCCTCTCACAAAAATAAATGTTCTAATAGACATCGAAGGGGTTATGTGACTTATAATAAATCCTCCAATAATTATTATAAAAGAAGATAAAATTACAATAACTTTTCTCGAAAATTTCATTCTTTTCCTCCTTATTACACTTTATAATAAGCTTTTACAAAAACAGACTCATTTTCTCAGACTGACGAAATAAATTTACTTATATGAAAATAGTAGAAATTTCTATAATACTATAGACACGTACATCTTATCTCTTATTAATTCCATTTTTGCACTATGCCTTTCCCAAATTCTTCTAGAAGCTAGATTATCTTTTACGATTTTAGCACTTAAATATTTTATTTCTTTCCTTTTAGCATACTCCAATATTTGCGAAAAAGCTTGGCCTGCATATCCTTTTCCCCAATACTTACTCCCAAGCCAATAACCAATTTTTGCTTTCTTCTCTTCTATACTCTGATAACTTAACGATATCATACCAATTGCATTATTATTCAAAACAATAGCAAATATTTCCGAGTTTGTGTTTTCAGACCATTCATTATTGTGTTTGATAAATTCATCCTTTGATATTATACACTTTTTACAACCTAATTTTTCTTGTAATACATTATCAGTATTTAATATTTCTATAAGTTGAATTGCATATTTATTATTAATCTCTTCAATTACCGCATTTTTTGACATGTTTATAGCAGCCACCTAACTTAAATTCTCACAGCCAACTGTGGAATGAGTAAAAATGTCATCTCCAATATATCCTACTATAATAACAATTCATATCTTTAATTTATGGGTTTTGCCAATATCTCTAGCAAAACCCATCTTAAAAGTATTTTATTTATTTGACTGAACGGATATATCTATAATATCTGAAAGGGGATTCATATTTTCAAGGCTGTCCCATACAAACGCCTTCAATTTATATATTCCCTCTTCTGGAAGTTTCATAATGCCTGTTAAAATAGATGAATTTCCATTTTTAATTGTCTGCTTTCCACATACATATTTCACAAATTTATCGCTTCCATCATATAGTGCTACTAATAGCGATGCATCCTTGTCTTTACCAGAATTATTTTCTGCCTTTACAGATACCTTTGCATCATTTCCCAATTTAAATGAACTGTCCTTTGTAAGGTTAGTTATCTTTATTGGTTTTGTTTCACCCTGAGATCCTGATACCTTTTTTTCTGCTGCTGTTAACTTACCCACTGTTTCCTGCTTCATGGATGATTTTTGTGCATCACTTAAGGCATCATACAATTTCTCTGCTGCATCAACCTTGTCTTTATCAGCTGAAGTAAGCTTATCTACATCTGGCAGTTGAGTTATGGCATTATTTACAGGTACTGTGGAATTCTTCACATCTGTACAGTCGAATATCGAGTTTCTTCCTTCATATGCCCTTACAAGTGAATCAAGTCCCCTGCACATCTGTGCCGGTTCATAACTGTGGTTGTCAAACTCGGTGGTGCCGTTCTTAATATCATAAAATTGAAGTGCACCATTTAAAATACTGTTCCCATTTTTTATATATTTACTGTCAAATATATTCGCATGTGCCATACCAAGTGTCATATATACCTGGGCATTGGTCCATGGGTTATTATAATCCGCTTGAAATGCTCCCCAGAAAGAACCTTTGTAAGTCTGTGCATTTGAAAATTGTGCAAATACATGTTCCATAGCCTGTTTTACATCATAGTATTTATCCCCTTCTTTTGCATTAGGGTCATAATATGCTGCAATTGGCTGGAACTGCATTGTCCACATATCAGGCGCTGAATTGGGCAATACCGCAGAACCATCCGCCCCTTTTGTTGCTAATGCGCTTTTAGCCCACCTGTGTATACATTTCTCTATATCAATGTGTTTTCCATCCTGGGAAATAGGATAATTATAAGATGTCAGTGCCATTACTGCATACTGCTCTGAAAATGTTTGATTTGAGACATCTAAATAATCGTTATTTGAGACAATATCTATCAAATCATAAGCTTTTATGTCCCTCGGGTCATATCCTATAGCGGTAATTGCTAGAACCAGTTTATCCCACTCAGTCATCTTTACATCCCCGGCTGTTATCCCTGCTTCTTTCATCTTTTCCAGACCATTTTGTATGTTCTTGAACCAGTCATCATAAAATCCTTTCCTCACACCTTTATATCCGGAACGTGCTGATGAAAATACTTCCCATACATAGTCATCTAATACAATAGTTCCTTCCGTTCCCGGTGCAGCAGCTCTATTTCCACTCCAGGTAAATGCACGTACATCCCCCTGTCCTATATTTAATTTGTTATAAAGTATATCTTCTGCTTTCTTCGCATCTTCTACCTGCTGCTTTTGTTCATCTTCAGGAACTGTTGTTATTCCATTACCATAAAAATTTGGATTATTGAATGTAACATTACCTATTTCAAATTTGTATTTCTTATTGTCATCATAGGTAATTTTGAGGTACCTTTTTAATACATCCGAAGTTAACTCCCGCGAATCACCTTGAGCAGGCATATAGTTCATTGGTATTTTTTCTCCTGTAAAGCCCGAGAAATTTATTTTCCCATCTAAAGTTACTTTTACATTATATAATTTAATACTTTCTTGATCTGAACACGTAAGTGAACATGTGTAATCTGCTGTTAGATCAACTGTCCCATCTTTACTTACAGTTTTATCTGCTATATTGATATTCACATCTACGGGCATATCAATAGCAGGAGTTACTGGACCATCATTTTTCTGATTTGATTTTAAATAAGGATAACCATCATTTTTACTTGGATCAATATCCCATATCTTATCAAAGTCCCAGCCAACGTATGTGGATTTTTGTTTCATTTCAGCTGTAGATTTTGGAACACCACCTAATGTATCATCTGTAACAGTGGTGACATCTTTATCATAGTAACTACTTGGATAATTACCAGAACTTCCACATCCAATTCCCACTGCTCCTTCATAACATGTTATCTGTCCTGCTGCATAACAATTCTTAATTATTTTAGTACGATCACTGCTATCTGTTTCAAAAGCTATTCCAGCTGCAGATTGCACATATTTATCATCAGTTTTAGCCTGAATTTTAAGCCTGCTGTAACAATTTTCTACAACACAATTAGTATTGTTAGAATCATCTACCATACCTGCAATTCCACCAATACTGAATGATCCATTTTCCCCTAATTCGCGGCTATCAGTAGTAACAGTTCCTTCTACACTACATAAGCTTATTTTGCCCTCATTTTCATTTGTAATAGAACCATAATAATAAAGTCCCGGTTTTAGTTCACTGTTCTCTTCTAATCCGCCAGCGTTGGATACATTCATACCCATATGTAAATTAGTAATAACTCCATTACTACCTATTCTACAAACAAATCCTGTTAATGAATCATTGTAATTTTTTATGCTGTGTCCCTGTCCATTAAAAAAACCTTGAAAGGTACCAGTAGTAGGTGTTAATTTTACATCATCAGTAATTGTTACATCTGAACCTAAAACTACTATTTTATTGGTATAATCTATCCCATTATTTAAATCTGTCCTAAACTTGTTAATATCCTCTACTGAATTAATAATATATTGGCCCTTTGTATCAGCAGCAAGTGAAGGATTGGCCCCTTCCGCTAGTACCGGTAAAGAAGGAAAGGTACTAAACATAAAACAAATTATAGCTAAAATGCTTAAAAATTTTGATAGAGCATTTTTCTTTTTTATCATTTAATTTTCACTCCCAATTTCCAAAAGTGCATATAGGAGATTACACAAAATGTAATCTCCTCATTGCACTATTTAAGTGCATTATTTAAGTTGTTTAATGTATTATCAACATCATGTTGACTAATTGTCAGATTTTTAAGTGCATATTGTGCTGCAATATATTGATTACGTCCATGTCTTACACTAGCTGGTTTAGCAGTTGTTGCCAATTTAGTAATCAAAGCTGTTTTGTCTGCTCTTATAAAGAATGGATCAGCAAATACAGCAGTGCTCCAATCATAATATCCATTAGAAGCTTCAGTTGGTAAATATGCACTATTTAGTCCCATATCTGCTCCCATTGCTGCTGTAAATTCCCAGCGAATTACAGCTCCATCTGGTACATTAGTTAATGTTGTACCTCCATTATAAGGAGTGCTGTCATGGTTCAATTTATTATTTACTGTAAACATCCATCCAGAGATTCCATCACATTCTTTTTCACTTAAATAATTTGGATCAGTAACAATATTTTGTTTGTACGCTTTTGTAGTGTCAAAAACAATACCCTTAGTTATATTATTAAGTACAGTCTTAAATTTATAGTTGTTGTTAAAAGCTGCTTGATTATCTGTAGTATCTTTAAAGCCTGTTATGTAGCTTCCATACTGGCTTGGAACTATATTTACATTTCCATCACCTACGGCCTGTTTTGTAGCATCAGCAATGGTAGCCGTATCACTGAGTGTAACTGCTTTTGGCTGCAAAATAGGATCCTGTCCTAAAACATTTTTCTCAACATCCACATAAACAGTTTTTGTAGTTCCAGCAGCTTGTACACTGTTAAAAGAAGATGGGACTGCCACAGTTCCTAAGGTCAATGCTGCCACACATAAAGTTGCAAATAATTTGTTCTTTAGTCTTCTAATCATTAAAATGCACTCCTTCAAATTTTATTTTTTGTCATTTGGAACTTTACTCTATTTCACCTCCATATTTAGTAATCTGATGCTATTTATTTTTAGACCTTACCCTAAATATCACCTCCTCGAAAGGGTAAAATTACAATATGCTTGTCTACTTTTATAATGCTTAATATAACAAAAGAGACCCCTTTCGAAGGTCTCCATTTACCAATACAAATTCATACTATTTTACTGCATAAAACAAATAAAAAGAACCACAAGGGTTCTTTTTATACCAGTATAATCGTTTACTTTTAATTATAAACAGCAAACACAGTATTATCTTCCCCTCCGAAAGAATCAAACGACATATCAGGCAGGTTTCCTGGCTCAGATTCATCTTACTCCCCTGTCTTCCCGGATATAAAAATCCAGTGACATAATTAGGGTTTCATCCTCCATACAGTAACGGTGGGCTGCAGTGTTTTTTACACTTTCCCTTTTAACTATCAATTTGACAGCACCTAACAGTAAAAATATTAAATTTTTATTACTTCTATGTTAATAGTAGTATATAAATTTTGAAAAGTCAACATTATTTTCTCAATAAATCCATTATTAAACATTTTAATCTTCTTGAATTTCAAGCACTCCCATAGGACAAGCTTTAACACAAATACCACATGCCATACACTTACTTGGATTAGGCTTGTCTTCTACTTTTACAATAATACCTTTTGGACAGGCTTCTACACATGTACCACATCCAGTACAAGCTTTTTTATCTATCATATATATTCCCTTAGCATTTTGTTTAATGGCCTCTTCAGGACATTTTTTAGCACATACTCCACATTGGTTGCACACTTTTAAATCTACAGATCCATCTTTTCCTTCATCAATCTTAATACAAGAATTGCCATAGGTTTTGTAAAATGCCTCAGAACAAGCCATTTCACAACTTAAACAAGACATACATAAAGACTTATCTTTAACAACTAATTTTTTCATAAAACATTCCCCTTTAAACATTATTTATACATACTTTGTACATATATTTTAATTATACAAATATATAAGCTATATATCAATACCGCAAATTTTATGCCTATTATTTTGCTTTGCACAAACAGAGTGCGTGGGGATATTAGGTCATATAGTCATCCAATAAAATAAATGTACAACAAAATTGTCAAAATAAAATAAAAAGTACTTAAGCGCAGGAGGGACTGCTCTTAAGTATTTTTTATTTTAGAGTTTAGGGTTTAAATAATTAAATTTATTTCAAAACTATACTATTTTTAGAAAGCAATTTATATGCCAATCTCTCAGCTTGCAATATTCCTACTTAAAATTATAAATTTTATCCGATGCTACACTGGATAACGATTTCCCCTAAAGAATAGCACCTTCTGAGTGCTAAAGCACTAAGAATCCTGTTAATAATTTTCAGATGGAGAAAAAACTCCATCTGAAATCAAGAACTCTGTTTATCATTTTGAATATTTTCTCGTATCATATTGATAAATTGCTTTAATTTAGTTTTATTTTGATACTGATAGATTTATCTATATTTTTTGCAAATTGGGACTAATTATTTTTTTGTTAGTGCCTAACTTCTTTGCCCAATTACCTTTTAGGTAATATAAAGCCATACAAAATGCTGTTGTAGCCCAGGTTATGGGATATGTAATTGCTACTCCCCGAACATCATGATAGAAATGCATTATAGTAAAGAGCAATACAATTCTAAGCACACATATATTAGATAATATAATCGCCATTGGTGGAGTCGCTTTTCCTGCACCTCTTATAGTATCGCCCAATACTTCCAAAACAACATAAATCCAATAGAAGGGAAATGAAGTACTTATTATTCGAATTCCATAATCAATTACCACACTATCATGATTAAATATTCCAAAAGCTTGGCGTCCAAATATCAACAAAATCATACTTGATACCATGGTTACACCTATTCCCATCAGTATACATACCTTCGTTCCTTCTTTTACCCTTTTAATATTTCCTGCACCTATATTCTGCCCTGAAAACGTTGTAATTGCTTGTCCAAAAGCTACAATTGGAAGATAAATAGGCAATTCTACTTTAAAATATGCTGTAAATGCAACAATTGCATTTACACCTAGGCTATTAATATGATATTGTGCAATAACATTGGACAATGTTATTACAATGCTTTGAAACCCTGACGGTATTCCAATTTTAAGAATAGGTAACAGTATATCTTTATGTATTCGTATTTTTCTAAATTCTAATCTATATTTACTCTCTAAATGTGTCAAATAATATAATATCAGTACAGCAGTTACCGTCTGCGATAAAAGCGTTGCCCATGCAACTCCATTAACGCCATTTTCAAAAATAGCTATAAACAATGCGTCCATTAATACATGAACAATTCCACCAAAAAGTTGTATATACATTGGTATTTTAGAATTACCCATAGCTCGTATAATACCGGAGCCCATATTATAGGTAATAATGGAAATGAGGCTTAAAAAATAGATTCTTATATATGAAACAGCTGGTTTCAGTATTTCCCCTGGAACATTCATCCACTTTAAAAAATATGGTGCACCTATGTATCCAATAATGAAAAGTACTATTCCCCCAATAAAACTCAGTCCTATTGCCGTATGTATTGCATCTTTTAATTTCTCTTTTTTCCCTGATCCAACAATATTAGCAATAACAACACTTGCCCCTACTGACATTCCCGTAAAAAATCCTACCAAGCAGGTAATAATCAAGGAACTAGCTCCAACTGCTGCTGCAGCTTCTTTGCCAAGATAATTTCCAACAAAAATCAAATCAACTGTATTATATAATTGTTGAATCAAGCTGGATCCCAAAAGTGGCAGTGCAAAAAGTAGTATCTGCTTCCATATAACGCCTTCTGTTAAATTAATACTCTTCTTCAAATTAATCATTATAGCTTACATCCATTCTTTCGTCGTTTATTTGCCTTTCATTAGCCTTACTATCACTTAATAAATTTTTCTATCCCTTCTGTGCTCTAACCATAAACATTGGCATATGTGTATATAAAATGCTATAATATTCATTCATAATATTATGTGGTAGTTTTGTTAATATTTTTATATTTGTGCATCCTAATTCAATAAGTGTTTCAACATCCCATAATGGCCTTAATATATTACTCAAAGGAAGATTATTCAAAGAATCTCCAGCCTGTTCTTTACCATGTCCATCATCTTTGACCTCATACCCCATTTTGACTAGCTTTTTTTTGTCTTCTTCACATAATCTTGCTAAATTCTTGTCATATAAATTCATTCTCCAGTTTCCATCAAAATTCATAAAACATCCGCCAGGTTTTAATACACGCAGCCATTCCTTATAAGCTTGATTTGGATTTTCAAGTGTCCATGTGATATTTCTACTCAATATCAAATCAAAACTTTCATTTTCAAATGTAAGACTCTGTGCATCCATTTTTAAAAAATCAATTCTATCTTCTACTTCATATTTTTTTGTATTCTTTTTTGCATTTTCTAACATTTTTTCACTGAAATCTATAGAGGTTACCCTATGACCATTTTCCGCCATCAGTATAGAAAAAAATCCGGGACCACATCCAATATCAAGTACTTTTAAGCAGCTTCCCTTGAGTATGTTGTCTTCAATTAATTTTAACCATACGGCTCTTTGCTCTTTTTCCAATTCTTCCTGATTAATTTCAGAATATCCATCAGCTTGAGTTGACCAATACTTTGCTATTTTCTCTAAAGCCATTATACTGCCTCCTTCATTTATGATTCTATTTTTTTAAACATATCTATATAAGGAGAAATCACAGAAATGATTTCCCCATAAATGAAAAAGAATTTGGATTACTATTATTGATTTTGCTTTTCTCCATAGGCCACCATAGGGCTATCCTTAATAACACACAAGCTACTAACTTGATAGAGTAATATTCCGTCCATCTCAGCAGCGCAGGTTTCCAAAACATTGCCAAAATAATCCTTAATGTACCCTAATATTTCTCCTTTTTTAAAATTATCTCCTGCTCTTTTTGTTGGATACCAGCAGCCAGTATGTTCGGCATTTTTGCAGACCACATTTCCCACATCAACAGGATGATAAGTTCTTTCAGAAACATCTCCCTCTAATAATCCCAAATAGCGTAAGACATTTCTAACATCTTCTTTTCCTATTTTCACTTCTTCTTTCGACCACCGTCCCATACAACCTCTCTCAATCAAAATACTAGGAATTCCACAGGAACCAGCATAATTATAAGAACCTCCACTGCCGCAAGGAGACTGCACCAAATAAGGGACATTTACTAGTTCAGCCATACCTCTTGCTGCTTTAACGACTTCTGGAGCAGCAACTCCTACACAATATACGTAAGGTGTTAGCTCTTCATACCCATCTCCACAGTGAAGATCAATATAATAATCTGCATTTTTTTGAAATTCTGTTACAACCGTATGACAGATTCTATCTGCAGTTGTTCCCTGTACATTTCCAGGAAACTCTCTATTTAAATTTTTGCCATCCTCATATACCATACTCATAGTCCGATGTTCGAATCCCGTCCTATTCATCAAATGTAATATAATAAGATTTCCTGTTAACTGTGATGGTAGAATCTCATTAGCTAACTCAATTGCTGTCTCAATTCCCACATATTCTGCATTATGTACACCTCCAGAAATAAATACTGTTTTTCCTTCCTTTTCTCCACAAATAATGGTAACTGGAAGTTCTATATCCGTTCCCTTTACTTGTACATAACCTGATACTTTTTCTCCAGTTTTAGCACATATATTTCCTACTTTTAACATTTGCATTAATCAATATCCCCCTGTCATAATTAGTCATCGGATAAATGACAGGCCACTAAATGACCTTTTTCTATTTCTTTTAATTCAGGTTTTTCATTAAAGCATATATCTTTGCATTTTGTACATCTGGAATTAAAACTGCAGCCTGGCTGTATATCAGAAGGACTTGGCGGCTCACCTTTTATTATTTCTATTTCAGTATTTTCTCTTTCTTTAACAGAAAATACTGATGCTAAAAGTGCCTTTGTATATGGATGAACTGCAGCAGTAGTAAGTCTATCACTGTCAATTGTTTCAACAATACGCCCAAGATACATTACGATAATTCTATCACTTATGTTTCTAACTACTGCTAAGTCATGACATATAAAAATGTATGATAGTCCCTTTTCTTTTTTCAAATTTATAAGAAGCTTAAGCACCTGTTCCTGCACCGAAACATCTAACGCAGAAGTAGCTTCATCACATATTATAATTTCGGGTTCCAAAGATAGGGCTCTTGCTATTGCAACCCTTTGCTTTTGTCCTCCACTTAGCTGATGGGGATATCTGTTCATAAATTCATCACTAATCCCCACCATTTCAAGGAGTTTTTTCGTCTTCAATTCTGCATCAGCTTTATTCATAAGTTTAAAATTTAAAAGTGGCTCACTTATAATTTGTCCAATCCTCATACGGGGATTGAAGGATTCAGAAGGATCTTGAAATATCATCTGGAGCTTTCTTCGATTTTGTCTAAGTTCTTCCCCCTTCAACTTTGAAATATCTCTCTTATTATAAATAATCTCTCCTGAAGTCAAAGTTTCCAAATTGGTAATTACATTTGCTAAAGTACTTTTACCACAGCCACTTTCCCCAACTATCCCCAAACACTCTCCTGAATATAGTTCTAAACTTACATTATCAACTGCAGTTAACTTTTTTCCATCTTGCAAATCAAATCGCTTTACAACATTCTTTATTGTCAATATTGGTTCTTTCTCTTGAAGCAAGATTACATTCCTCCAATTCAGGTATTGCTGATAAGAGTTTTACAGTATATTGGCACTTTGGATTGTTTATCACCTCATCCTTATTTCCCCACTCAACCAATTCGCCACTTTGCATTACTCCTATTTTATCGCACATATAAGATGCTACTCCCATATTATGTGTAACTATTATTATGCTTGTATTGAAATTGTCTCTAAGCTCCATCATCTGCCTGACCACCTGTGCTTGTACCGTTACATCAAGTGCACTAGTTGGCTCATCTGCCAATAATATTTCTGGTTTCATAGTCATGGCTATGGCTATACCTACTCTTTGCTTCATGCCTCCACTAAGTTCAAAAGGATAAGAATTCATTATACGCTTTGTATCAGGAAGCCTCATTTTTGCAAGCATATTAACTGCTTTATCATATGCCTCAGCTTTTGAAATATTAAAATGACTTCTTATACTTTCAATAAATTGATTACCAACCTTTTTAATAGGAGTCAATGATCCTCCTGCATCCTGAAAAACAATAGCCATTCTATTCCCACGTATTTCTTGCCATTCTTTCTTAGAATACTTAAGAATATCTTTATCCTTATAAATTATATTTCCTGAAGAAATAACAGCTCCTTTAGGCAATATACCTAGTACGGCACGTATAAGTGTTGATTTTCCACTGCCGCTTTCCCCAACTATTCCTACTATCTCCTTACTTGCAATTGACATGTTTATATTTTTTACAACAGGTTCTTGCATACCGTATTTTACTGATAAATTATTTATACTTAAAATCTTTTGGCTTATCATTTTATGCTTACCTTATTATTTAATAAATAATAATCAACAGGATACATTGTCACTCCACTAACAGTGTTTTTACTAACTACATTAAGCATTGGAGTAACAAGAAATAAATTAGAGTTATCTTCTAACAATTTCTGCTGTACTTTTGTAGCAATATTGCTTCTTTCTTTAATATCTTTTTCAGTTTTAAGCTTATCAATAAGAGAATCTACCTCTGCATTACTATATTTGCCATAGTTTGCAGTTCCATCAGTTTTAAAGTATACTTCCAAGAATGACTGTGGGTCCCCTGAAGTAGCAGTATTTACACTATACAAGCACAAATCAAAGTTTCCACTTTTTAGTATCTGGGAAACATCCTCATAAGATTGCAACTTAGTGCCTATACCAATTTCTTTAAGGTTCGCCTGCATTGCTTGTGCAATTATTGGAAGCTCTGAACGAGTTGTGTAAAAAGATAAATTCAGTTCTAATTTTTTGCCATTTTTCTCTAGTATGCCATCCCCATCTGTATCTTTATATCCTGCATCGCTTAAAAGCTTAACTGCTGCTGCTTTATCATATTTATATCCTGTAAGGTTCTTATTTCCATAAGGCAGTGATTCTGGGAAAGGTCCAACTGCAGGCACAGCACTATTTTTAAGAAGTGTTTTAGCATAAGTATCTTTATCAACTGCTAAAGAAATAGCTTTACGTACTGCTGGATCTTTCAAGAACTCATTATTTAAATTTTCATAGGACATTATTATTCTTAAACTAGTTATTTTATCTATATTGTACTTAGATTTATCTTTGAATAATGACATATTATTACTTGGAATGTTTTGTGCTACATCGATTTCTCCTGATTGAAGCGCCATTGCACGAGTATTATCATCTTTAATATACTTAAAAGTTGCTTTATCTACCTTAGCTTTATCTCCCCAATAATCTTTATTTTTTTCTACTACTACATTTGAATTTGGAGTATATGATTTAACCTTAAAAGGGCCTGTGCACACTGGAGCTTTAGCAAAGGTGTCTGCTGAAGCACTTGCATCTACTATTATTGCTGAAGAATCTGCCATATTTGATAAAAATGCTTCACTTGAACTTTTAGTTTTTATAGTTATATCTTGTCCATCTGCAGTCATAGAATCAATAAGTAATATTTCTTTTGTTCTTGGATTCATTTTCAATGTTCTTTCAAGGGATGCTTTTACAGCCTGAGCAGTAACTGGTTTGCCATTATCAAATTTAACTCCTTTTCTAATGTGAAATTTCCAGGTTAAGTCATCTACTCTTTTCCAGAAGTCAGAAAGTAAGGGCTCTACTTGCATATTCTTATTAAGTTTTACCAAAGTTTCTCCTGCACCAAACATAGAAACAAACCAACCGTTCCATTCAGAAGCCGGGTCCAAATTACTTGGAAACTGATTTGTCCCAAATGTAATGCTTTTTTGCTTATCACTGCTGCCTTTATCAGCAGAATTTCCTCCTGTACAGGCCGAAAAGCTTGTACATAATAACACTGTTGTAAATATTAATGCTAATTTTCTTTTTAATTTAAATTTCATTTTTCTAATCTCCTTTAATATTCTTTATTAGGATCTAATATATCTCTTATGCTATCTCCCAGTAAATTAAATATCATCACAGTTATAAATATTGCAGCACCTGGATATATCATAAGTCCTGGTGAAGTCTGCATATAATTTCTGCCTTCGTTAAGCATGTATCCCCATTCAGGAGTTGGCGGCTGAGCCCCAAGGCCTAAAAATGAAAGAGATGATATTTCAAGCATCATAGTTCCTATGTCCATAGTAGCTATTACAATAAGTGATGGTATTATATTAGGTAATATATATTTTAAAATTATTTGATATTCTTTAGCACCTCCCATTTTAGCTCCTTTAATGTACTCCTTTTTTCTTACAGACATTACTAAACTTCGACTTACTCTTGCATATTTAACCCAATTCACTACAACTAAAGCTATAACAACATTCATGGAACTAGGTCCAAGCACTCCTGCAATAGCTATAGCAAAAATGATACCTGGAAAAGCAAGAAAAATATCAGAAAATCTCATTATAATTGTGTCAACAATACCCCCAAAATATGCGGCTATTGTTCCCAATGCTGTTCCAACTATAAATACTATTATAACTAGACAAAAAGTCATTTTTAGAGAAGTAGATGCTCCATATAACAATCTTGAAAGTAGGCATCTTCCAAGGTTGTCTGTACCTAATGGAAACTTACTGCTTCTACCTTGAAGTGCATTGGTCATATTTGTTTTAAGAGGATCATGCGGAGCTATGTAGTTTGCAGATAAACTTATTAAAATTAAAATTACCGCTAATATGCATAGAAATATAAATAATTTATTTTTCTTTATAAACATCCTAAAGTTTCCCATGTTAAGCCCTCTTTTCCAAACGGATCCTTGGATCTAGAAAATAATATGAAATGTCTACAATCATATTAATTATTACATATATAACCGTCATCCATACAACATATCCTTGTATTACTGGATAATCTCTGTTAAATATAGCTTCTACAGCTAATTTTCCAACTCCAGGCCAGGAAAAAATAGTCTCAACTATAGCTGTTCCTCCAAGTAAAGATCCTAGAGATAAACCTAGTAAAGTTACAATTGACAATAATGAACTCTTTAAAACGTGCCCAAATAGTATTGCTCTATCTTTAACCCCTCTAGCTCTAGCTCCAATTACATAATCCTGGGATATTTCTTCCAGTATAGCCGCCCTAAGCTGCCTTGTATATTTTGATGCCATTGCAATTGTCAAAGTAACTGCAGGTAATATAATACTTTTCCATCCTGTGTCACCTACAACCGGTAAAAGTTTAAATTTAATTGAAAATATATACATAAGTAATAATCCAACCCAAAATCCTGGCATAGATATTCCAAAAAAAGATATAATTCTAATTATATAATCTAATACCTTGTTTTTATGTAATGCTGACATAATACCCAAAGGCAGTGCTATAAATATCATCATAACAAGTGATGCACCTGCAAGCTTAAAAGTAGCTGGCAAAGTTGATAATATTAAATCTAACACAGGTCTGCTGTATTTATAGGAAGTGCCAAAGTTTCCTGTAAATACACCACCTAACCAATGTAAGTATTGAAATAAAAAAGGGTTATTTAGTCCTAATTCTTCTCTAACTTTTTGTACAAGTTCTGGAGAAGGGGTTACACCTGTTGCACTAAGCATCAAGAGTGCTGGATCACCTGGGGAAAAATATGTAAGTGCAAATGTTAAAAAAGTAATTCCAAATAAAACAGGTACTAAATGTAATAACCTTTTCATTATGTATTTTCGCAAATTATTTTTTTCACCCTTTCTTGAAAATGCTTCACAGCAATGACCTACAAAATAATTATTTGCAGGTCATTATAATATTACATACTTTTCTTAGCCTCTATGAGCATTTCATTAGACTTTTCCATAAATTCCACAGCTTTTTGTATAAATTCAGCTGTTTTCCCCTTGTCCATTGCTTTTGATTTTTCAGCCCAGTTTTTAAATTCACCTTCATGAGATCTGTTATGTTCAACCCAGTGATCCAACAATATCTTCAAAGTTTTTTCTTCTTTATCTAAATCTGAGCTGCAGCCTTTTAATTCTTCACCTGCAGCAGCATGATCATGGCTGTGTTCACATTTATCACCGCTGTGATTCTCAATATGATGGTATTTATATTCATGTTCTCCATTAAAAATCATAAATGTATTCACCCCCTTTCAGTCTTTTGTTGATTAATACTTACAAGCACATATACTAAACATAGGCGTTGTCCTATAAGCTACTTTTTCTTCTTCTGTATATATTTTATCTGAAATATCCTCTTCAATAATTATTTTTTTAAATCCACATTGATCAAGTACCCTTTTATCCCATTCAGGACGCAGTTCATACGTCAGCGGAAGGTTCCTTGCAATATCCTTACAATTTGATCTCTGTTTTTCATTGGTTTTACAATCATAGCCCATATCAATAGCCAATTTTATATCATTTGTATATTCTTGCTCAAGTTCAGGTTTTGCCAACCTCAAATACCAATTGGCATCAAAAATAAGTAATTTGCCGCTTTTTTTTAAAAGGCTAAACCAATTCTTATAAGCCTTTTCAGGTTCCTTTAAAGTCCATGTAACATTTCTATTTACTATTAAATCAAAGTTTTCTACAGGTAAGTTTAAATTTTCCACATCACCTTTCATAAATTTAACCTTTACTCCTGCCAACTGTGCATTGGATTTAGCTTCCTCAAGCATACTTGTGGAACAATCTACAGCAGTTACATCATATCCCATTTGCGACATGATTATTGCAAAAAAGCCAGGACCTGTACCTATATCTAATACCTTTACATTATCTCCCGCCTTATTTTTAATTATTTTACTCCAGGCTTCCTTTTTAAAACTGTTTATATCCTCACTTATCATTTCACTATATGTATTTGCCCGATTGTTCCAGTAATTTTCAATTTTTCCCATTAAGCCCCTCCTTGTGTAGAAAATTTTCTATTTTTATGTATATATTTATACATAGCAAATTTTATACCAGGCATATTAACCCTATATTTCGTGATTTAAGTTTAAAAAAGTCTCAAAATGATACAATAAAGTATTATTTTGAGACTTTTTATCATTATGAAACTATTACAGTACTTAATTGTAACCTAAATTATACTTCTTTTGTTCGGATTATCTATAGGAACTGAATTCAACAAGCTTTTGGTATAAGGATGTTTTATTTTATAATTTTCATTTGTATTGTCTATCACTTCAACTATACTTCCCCTATACATGACAAGAATTTTGCTGCATACATATTTTACTGCACTTATATCATGGGAAATAAAAAGTATTCCAGTACCCTCTAAATCATTCAGCTTTTTTATTAAATTGAGTATACAGGCTTGAGTGCACACATCTAAGCTGGATATTATCTCATCACATATTAAAAACTGGGGATTTAAAAGAAGTGCCCTGCATATGTTAATTCTCTGCCTCTCTCCTCCGCTTAAAGCACCAGGATATTTATATAGCAATTCCTCTTCCAAATTTACAAAAGAAATTATATCATTTATTTTAATTAACTTTTCCCCCCGTGATATATTAAAATGATTATCTAAAGGTTCCATAAGGGAATCTAAAATTTTCATGTTGGGATTTAAAGAAGTAAGAGTATCTTGAAATATTATCTGGCTTTTTCTTCTGAATTTCTTTAAGCCTCGCCTATTGTACTTCCATATATCCTCTCCGTTGAACTTAATAACACCTTCTGTAGGCTTTTCAAGTCTTATAAGGAGCCTGGAAAGTGTACTCTTGCCGCATCCACTTTCTCCCACAAGTCCTACAATTTGATTGGAATCCACTGAAAAGGAAACGTAATTTACAGCCTTTATGGTTTCATTTTTGCTTTTTACAAGTGATAACTTGGTTTTATATATCTTAGATAGATTTCTTGCCTCTACTAACATACTTCTGATTCCTTTCTATCAAAGGTTGCCTTTATAAGGGATATTGTATATTCATGTTTAGGATTGTTAAATATTTCAAACACATTTCCTTTTTCAACTAAATTGCCTTTTTGCATTACAAATACATAATCTGCAATTTCTGCCACAACTCCAAAATCATGTGTAATAATAAGTATAGTGGTATTGAATTTTTTTTGAATTAATTTAAATTGTTTTAATATTTCCTTTTGCGTAGTAACATCAAGAGCTGTTGTAGGCTCATCTGCTATTATAATATCCGGTTCCATAAAAATAGCTGCAGCTATCATCATTCTTTGCAGCATACCTCCACTTAACTGAAAAGGATACTGATTTAATATAACCTTTGGATTTTTTAAATTTAAGCTTTCAATTATAGTACAAATCTTATCATTGAATTTTTCTCTCGTAATATCCATGTTACTAGATATTAAATCATATAATTGATTTCCCATAGTTATGGATTGGTTAAAACAATTTATCGGATTTTGAAATATTGAAAAAATCTTTTTTCCCCTTATTTTTTTCATTTCACTATTATTTAATTTGGATATATTCCCATTGTTAAATACTATGCTGCCGTCTTCTATAAAGGCATTTTTAGGTAATACATTTATAATTGACATCACTGTCATGGTTTTACCGCTTCCGCTTTCACCTACGATACAAGTAACTTTACCCCTTTTTACTTGAAAGTCAATTCCTTTTACAACTTCTTTTATACTATTTTTAGTTTTAAATGCAACTTTCAAGTTTTTAACTTCTAAAATATTATCCATTTGATACCTCCATCTTTTAGTTAAAATTTTAGATATCAACTCTCAAATTAAATCAAGTTTAATTTAATTTTTATTTCACATTCCACTGTTCTACATTCCACAAAAAACCTGCTCCATGATGTCCAAGTACTTTTTCTCTAATCCCTGAAACCCTCTTGTTTACACCAAATAATGCTTTTAAATAAACTCCAAAATTATATGGTGGATCTTTTGCTAATTCTTCTTGAAACTCTGCATAACATTTTTTCCTCTCATTTTCATCCGATGTAGTTCTTGCTTTTTCTAGTGCTTCATCTACCTTTGGATTTGAGTATGAACCATAGTTGTCTCCACCATTTACTTCACTTGAGTGGAATAATTTAAACGTGTGATCATCAGCATCAAAAGGGCTCCCCCATCCAAGCACAAATGCATCACATTCAGCTATTTTTATAGCATTCCAATCAAGTGCCTCCACCTTTACTTCTGCGCCTATCTTTCTAAATTGTTCAGCAAGATATTCTGCCATTTTAACCCTAACCTCATCCGTTTTCGGGGCCGTTAAAGTGAATGCTAACTTTTTACCACCTTTTACTCTTACTCCATCATTTCCCCTTTTCCATCCAGCACTTTCTAAAAGACTATTAGCCTTATTTAAATTGTAAGAATATTTTTCTACATTAGGATTGTTAAACTTATTTATCTGAAGCGGTGAATAAGCCTCTGAACCATATCCTAATAATATTCCATTCACCATTCCTTTCCTATCTAATGCATAATTAAATGCCTGTCGTACATTTACATCTTTCCATATGTCTTTTTTCATGTTATACATCATACACCTATAGTCTGCTGTATCAACTTTATATACCTTAACATTGTTTAATTTTTCTACTTTACTAACCTGACTTGGCTCTAGATAAGCTACATCTATTTCTCCTGTCTGAAGTTGTATTGCTCTAACATTATAATCTGGTATAAATTTAACTACCAATTTATCTATATTGCCAGTTTTCCCATAATAGTCTTTAAATTTAACCAACGTAATATTACTTCCTTTTTCCCATTTAACAAATTTAAAAGGCCCTGCTCCTATAGGATTTTGATTAAATTTAGCGGTGTTTATATCTTGTCCACCAAAGCAATGTTTTGGAACTATTCCTACAGTAAGTTTATCTAATAGTGGTGGAAAAGGTTTTTTTAATATTACTTTAACTTCATAATCATTAACGGCCTGAACATCTTTTATTTCCTTATATTCTGGTTTTAATTCAGAATTTACTTTTTCATTCAATATACTTTTTAAAGTAAAAACTACATCTTCTGCCTTAACCTCTGTTTTATCATGAAATTTTATTCCCTTTTTTAATTTAAAATCATAGGTAAGTTTATCATTGGAAATAGTATATGATTCTGCTATTTCAGGTTTAGGAACATTATTTTCATCAAATTTCATTAGTCCTGTAAAAATTTGTTGATTAGTATAGCCTTCTGTTAATATTGGATTTAGTTTTTCATCTTCAAATTCTGCTCCATACACTAACGTTTTACCATTATTTGTTGAAGCTTTCTTAGTGTCTGTATTCTGTGCTGTACTTTGGCATCCTGTAAATACAACCGAAATGATAAGCATACAGCTTAGTACTATACTCACTACTTTTTTCTTATTCATTCCTAAATCCCCCTCTATACATAAGTAACTTTCTTTTTCAAATGTTCACCAATAAAATTGATGCAAAGCATTGAAATTACTATAGTAATTCCCGGGAATACAGCTACCCACCAGGCTCCTGTCATTATGTCATTTTGAGCATTGTTTAACATGTTTCCCCAGGATGGAGTTCCTGGAGGCACTCCTATCCCAAGGAAACTCATTGAAACTTCCATAAATATTGACTGCGCACAAGTTAAAGTGGCTATTACTATAATTGCAGGCATACTATTTAAAAGCATATGCTTTATGATTATTTTCCAAAGTGGTGTAGACATTGCTATGGCAGACTTTACAAAGTTTTTATCTCTAAGTTCTATAAACTGTGATCTCACTATTCTAGCCGTAGGAATCCATGCAGTACATCCAATTACAAGTATAATACTCACAATTCCTCCCCTTATTATTGTCTGTAATGCCAGCATTATAATAAGGGTTGGTACAGCTAAAAATATATCTAAAATTCTCATCATAAAATTATCAATTTTGCCACCTGAATATCCACTTATTCCTCCATATATAATTCCTATGGTAGTGGATATAATTACTGATATAAAACCTACACTGAGCGATACTCTTCCGCCATAAAGTACCCTTGAGAACACATCTCTCCCCATGGCATCCGTTCCCATTATATGACCATCTCCCGGTCTTTGCAGTACATTGCCAAGTTTCACTTCTACAGGATTGTACTTTGATATAAATGGAGCAAATATGGAGGCTAATACTATGACGCAGAGAAGGATAACCCATATTAGATACCTTTTATTTTTTTTCATATATTACACCTGCTTCCTGAGAGAAGGATTTACAACTAGCTGCAGTATATCCGTGATCATTATGGATATAACTACAAGTATACCTGTCATAAATATAGCACCCATGAGAAGCGGGTAATCCTTTGAATTAGCTGCTTTAACATTCAACATTCCAAGTCCCGGCCAGGAAAACACGGTTTCTATTACAACAGACCCGCCAAAGAAGCTTGGTATAGTTATGCCCAAATAATTCATAAATGGTACCAATGCATTTTTTACAATACCCTTCATTATTTTTCTGTCATCCATTCCATTTGCTTTTGCTGCTATTACATAATGACTGTTTACTTCTTCTTTAACTTTTTCTTGTACAAACCTGGCATAAGCTCCTGCATGGGCAATTACAAGTACTGATACAGGCATAATATAATACTTTAAATTAGAAAATAACCCTCCGCTACCATTTATATTTTTATTTCCTGCAGATGGCAGCCATCCCAAACATACGGAAAACAAAATTATAAATACAAGAGCAAGCCAAAAAGAAGGTATGGAATAAAAAAACACACTCATACCGCTTACGAATTTGTCCCAAAAGGAATTTTCATTAAACCCTGCCTTTAACCCTAGCAAAAGGGAACATACAAGTATAAGACTTATGGTCCACGAAACTAATTTAAGTGTATTTGGTATTTTCTCTTTTAATATTGCAGTTACTTCTCTTCCTTCAACATAGGATACGCCAAGGTTTCCCCTGGCTACCCCCTTAACCCATTTAATATATCTTTCAGTTACAGGTTTATTGGCTCCATAGTTTTCATTTATCCTATTTCTCTCTTCTGTAGTCAACCTATCAGCCAAATCACCATACAAAGCTGTTGCCGGATCTCCCGGTGCAACATTTATAATAGCGAAACTTATTATACTAAGGCAGAATATAACCAGAAATCCCTGAATTATCCTTCTAACTACAAACCTAGATATCATTTAATATTCCACTCCTCAACATTCCACAAAAATCCTTCTCCATGATGTCCTAAAACTCTTTTAGGTGTATATCCAGATATATTTTTGTCAATGCCATAAAGTGCAGTCAAATACACATCCATACTAAATGCTGGGTCTTCTGCTACTACCTTTTGAAACTCATCATAATATTTTCTTCTCTGATTATCATCAGAAGTAGTTCTTGCCTTTTCAAGTAAATCATCTACTTGAGGATTTGAATAGTCCCCAAAATTAAATCCGCTTCCCTTTTCAAATTGATCTGATCTAAATATTTTATACGTATGATCATCTGCATCAAAAGGACTTCCCCATCCTAGTACAAAAGCTTCTGTATCTTTTATTTTTTCAGCTTTAGGGTCTCTTGCATCAACTTTTATATCAAATCCAGCTTTTTTGGCTTGTGAAGATACATATTCTGCAATTTTAACCCTAACCTCATCATTGTTCCTGGCAAATAAGGTAAATTGAAGTTTTTGCCCATCTTTTTCTCTTATTCCATCTGCTCCTTTTTTCCATCCTGACTGCTCTAAAAGTTGATTTGCTTTATCCAAATTATACTCATACTTTTCTACATTAGGATTGTTGTATTTATTTAATTGAAGTGGTGAATAAGCTGCTTCGCCATATCCTAGGAGTATTCCTTTTACTATGCCCTGTTTATCTGTAGCATAATTAAGTGCCTTTCTAACATTTACATCTTTAAACATAGGTTTTGTCCTAAAATTAAACATTATGCCTCTATAATCTGCTGTAGGTGCTTTACAAATTGTTACTTTACTGTTTTTCTCAAGTTTTGCAACCTCAGAAGGTGCAACTGGAGCTATATTAACTTCTCCTGTTTGAAGCTGCATGGCTCTTACATTAGCATCAGGTAGAAACTTAAATATTATCTTATCTATATTTCCAGTTTTTCCATAATAATATTTAGATTTTGTTAAAATCAAATTGCTTCCCTTATTCCATTTCTCAACCTTAAAAGGACCTGCTCCTATAGGTTTTACATTAAAATCTGCAGTATTTACATCTTTTCCTTCCAAACAATGCTTTGGAACCAATCCTACTGTCATTTTATCCAAAAATGCTGGAAAAACTTTTGAAAGAGTTATCTTAACTTCATAATCATTAACTTTCTGAATATCTTTTACATTTTCAAATTCAGGCTTCAATTCTGAATTTACTTTGTCATTTAATATAGTTTTTATAGTAAATACCACATCATCTGCCTTAATTTCTGTTCCATCTTGAAATTTAATTCCCTTTTTAAGTATAAAATCATAAGTTAACTTATCCTTAGATATTGTATAAGATTTAGCAATTTCAGGTTTTGGAACATTATTTTCATCAAATTTCATAAGCCCTCTAAAAACTAAATCTGTAGCAAATGCATGTGATGCTGTTAATACTGAATTTATTTTTTCATCTTCAAATTCAGCTCCATAAACAAGTGTCTTCCCTTTTTCTTCATTAGATTGATTTGAAGTAGCTGTTGAATTTCCACAGCCTGTAAAGGCCATAGTTATAAGCATTACAAAACAAACTACTATTCCTAAGTATTTTTTCAACCTTATCCCCCCTAAATTATAGTAATATTGGTTAATTTGTCACATTAAAATTATGCAGCAATATTTATGCCAAATTGACACTATGCAGTAATATTTTTGATATTAGTGAAAATATTATCAAATAATACAGTTTTCTAAACAAAATCCATACTCATTCTGGGAAATATTTTCAAAAGCAATACCAAAAAATAAACTATAATATCATTCTGATATTATTTTGTTTCATAATGATATTATAGTTTCATTCTGATAAAGTATACTTAAGTTATATTTAACTCAACTTTCAACTTTACTGCTGTACAAATCTAAGTCTATGCCATATTTGTTTATTTTTCTATATATAGTAGCCTTGCCTATTTGTAATAATCTAGACGCTTTCATAGCGTTTCCCTTACAATATTGAAGTGCATTTCGTATACATTTCTCTTCTACTATTTCTAAAGGCAATATTTGTTTTAGAGAATCATTATTTATTGGCATTTCAACTTTCACGTTCTTGCCCATAAGATACTTTGGAGTTATCATAGTTTCCTCACAGAGATAATAAGACCTTTCTACCACATTTCTAAGTTCTCTTGTATTTCCCTCAAAATTATACATCTTCAACTTTTCTATATAGGATGGATTTATATACTTAGGATCACACGGATTTTTAGTATTAAGCTGGCTTACAAAATACTGTGCTAAAAGTTCTATATCTTCCTTTCTATCTCTTAAAGGAATAAGATGGATATTCATAACATTAAGTCTGTAATAAAGGTCTCCTCTAAAATTTTTGTTTTTCACTTCATCTTTAAGCATTCTATTTGTTGCTGCAATCACCCTTACATCAATAGACTTTTCATAATTGCCACCTACTCTAACTATTTTAAGATTGTCCAGTACTCTCAAAAGCTTGGACTGAATATCCAGTGGGAGTTCTCCTATTTCATCTAAAAATATTGTACCTCCATCCGCTAATTCAAATTTCCCTGGATTTCCTCCTTTTGATGCACCTGTAAAGGCACCCTTTTCATATCCAAATAGTTCACTTTCCACTAATTCTCGGGGAATTGCAGCACAGTTTACAGCTACAAAAGGTCCTCTGCTTCTATTACTGTAATTATGAATAGATTGAGCAAATACTTCTTTTCCCGTACCGCTTTCACCTTCTATAAGTATATTGCAGTTTGTTTTTGCCGCTTTTTTAGCCAATTTTACAACAGTTTGTTCTCTTTCATTTTTAGTAATAACATCATCAAAAGTAAAAGAAGCTTTATATCCAACTACATTGTTTACCATTTTATGTAGATCTTTAGTATCTCTAAGTGCAAGTACTAATCCTATAATTCTCCCTCTCAATTTTACAGGAACCAAATTTATAACACATCTTATCTTATTGCTATTTATATAAAAGCTGCAGTCCTGGGCTTGTTTACTTTCACCAGTAAGCACTACATTTTTCAATAAATCATCCTTTAATATATCATTTAAATAAGTTGTATATAATGTTTCTTCTTTCACTCCCAATATCTTAACGGTTGTTATATTTACTTTTTTTATTAAAAGATTTTCATCCGTAATTATGAGGCCATCATAGCAGCAATCAAATATAGCCTGAAGTACAAAAGATGATATATCGTATTCTAGTATGCTGTCCATATCAATTCTGCACATATTATTTACATCTTCTAAAAAGTCTGTGTCTTCCAATTTATAAACTTCCTTTCCAATATTTAAAATTTTGAGAATAAGTTAAAGGAACTAGTATTATTATGATATAAAAATATCAGTATTATTATAATGATACTGATATTTTTATCATAATGATACTGTTTTAAAGCAGCTTATTGATATCTCAATAATAATTAACTGGCATAAAAAATGCTTTAATAAAACAATGAATATATGTTTGAAAAACATTTTAATAGCCCTTAAAACTAAAACTCTTTAAACACTATTTCTAATTAAAAATAATTCAGCACATCTAATCCACTGTGCTGAATTATTTTTGTAAAAATTTATCATAAAAATTAAAACTTCTTACCCACATATATGTAAAATTCGCTATCATCTTGTGTATAACTAGAAATAAATCCTCTTTTTTCTCCAAACTCAGCTAATTTGCCTACATCTACAAGTGCATTGGAATCTAACTTGTCTTCTATTTTACTGTGACGTAAATTTATTACGTCTTTACTTTCTACATGGGCTATGACAAGCTTTCCTCCTGTTTTTAATAAGCTATAAGATTTTTCAAAGAACTTTTCCTTATTTTTAAAGTGAGGATAGCATGAATAAGCCACTATGCAATCATAACTTTTGCTGCTCTCATATTGAAAAAAATCAGCTACCTGGAAATTTAAATTTGGGTACTTATTCTTTCTTTTAGAAACTTGTATCATATTTCCTGCAATGTCAAGTGCAGTTATGCTGCCACTTTTTCCTACTTTTTTCTCCAGATAAGGTATTACTATTCCTGTTCCGCTTCCTATATCCAATACTTTCTTTCCTTCAGCAAGACCTATGCTTTCAATTACGTGATCCACCTTTTCTCTTGGATGGCAGCACATCGTATCCCATTTTTCAGCTACTTCATTAAAAAATTCTTTATCTTGCATTTTTCATTCCCACCTTACCAACATTTTTTTCAAGTATATTTACTATAATTGGTATAAATATAAGCTGTATTATTATTCCCGGAATTCCTGTAATAAATAGTCCTGAAACTACAGATATAAAATTGAATGGCCTAGTCATAATAATATGAAGTATTAAAAAAGTTCCAATCATGCTTACTATTCTACCACCTATCATCCCTAAAATTAAGGATGTATATATTTTAAATTTAAATTTATTATATAAAACAGATATTAAAAATGCATATGCAGCTAGCTCCACTATCATCACATATAAGTATGGTATTGGCGGCATACCTGTAAACAGTGAGCTCAACGCTGGAGCTACTATTCCTACCATAACTGAATATTTAGGTTCAAGTAAAAAACCTGCAATTAACACTGGAATGTGCATTGGTAAAAAAATGCTTCCTGCATTATTTATACCATGAAAAAAATATGGTAATATCAATGCTATTGCTACAAGTACCGCAGCTCTTACTAATTGTACTACATCTTTATTCTTTGTCATTTTAAAACCCCCATTAATAGTTATAATATTATTAACAAAGCAATTTTTGTGCCAACTTTTGCAATAAGTTTACTTAACTGTTAAATTTCCATATAAAGCTATATTTGTAGTAAAATTTTGTAATATTTATATTTGAAAATATAATTCAATTTCAAAATAGATTTACTAGCTTTTTTACTGTAATTGGAGCACTTGCCGATAAAACTACATAACCTGCTTTTATAAAAATAATAGTAAAAAATCTATGTAAAGATTGAACTTACTCACACAGATCACATTTTGATAACATATCAAGCAGTGTAGTATCATTATGATAAAATTAGAAGTTTATTATCATTATGATACTACTTTTTTATCATTATGATAATAAGCTAAAATAATATATTGACATTTCAACCATACTCAATTGGCACAAAAAATGCTTGAATTAAAATAGTGAATATATGTTTGAAAAAACATTTTAATAACCCTTAAACACTTAAACACTTAAACACTTAAACCCTTAAATGTTATTTCTAATTAAAAATACTTCAGCACATCTAATCCACTGTGCTGAAGTATTTTTATTCGATGATCTTTTCTCCAGGCGACTTACTCCAATTTTGTTTAACGTTTTCAATCCATGTATCAAATACAGGCTGAAAAACAGGTACATTTAACTTTTTTAATAAATTTACTTTCTCTAAATCAACTTCTTCTCCAATATAATCACTGCTTTTAGATCTGGACATCAAAAAGAAAGAGGTCATCTTTATTAAACCATCAATAATAAGCTGGCCTTCTTTATCGAAAAAATAATCTTTTACTATATCACCTGCATCCCTAGTGCCAAGTTTATTATCTTTTAATGAATAACAGAATACAGGGATTACATTGTATCCCTTCTCTTCTAAAAACCTTATAATTCTATTTTCCGTATTTATATTATTGTTTACCCAGTTGACTCTAGATATAATCATTCCTATTGTAGGAACACCTTTAACTTTGTAGTACCATTTAAAATAGTCATCCAAATTAGGGAAAAATCTTTTTGCATCAGGATGATAAATTCCTTCCCATGGAAGTTTAAGCGGTTCCTTATATTTTAAATTTAATCCTAACACTTTAGAACATACATAATAAATCATTCTAGTAAAATTTTCTGTTCCCCCATAAACTATGTAAGTCTGACATTTAGCCACTACTTTCATATTCACATTGGAAAGTGACCAAAGTATTGAATCACTAGCATTACATATAACAGGAACATTAATATTTCTAATTTTTTGCTCTATTTCATCCCATACTTGCTCAGAAGATCTATATAACATAATTAAGTCTGATTCTTCCATATTTTTAAGTGCCTGTATTAAGTCTTCCTTTCCTTCATTTAAAAGCCTAGCTGAATAAACCCTAATATCCAATAAATCCTTTACATTTAACCTAGCTTTTTTCATAACATTAGCATAAGTATTCCACATTATTACAGTAATTCTTTTTATATGCATATTTCCTCACCTTTTCTCAAACTTATTTAATTGTGAATATGTACACGATTATATGCACTTTTATCAAGCATTTTTTATGCCAATATTCCTACAATAAATAAAAATACTTCAGCACATCTTAATCCACTGTGCTGAAGTATTTTATAATTATTTAACATGCAATACTATACTGGATATCAAAAATCTTTGTTCTTTACCATATCAGCCTGCATCTCTATAACCTTTTTATCTGTAAGAGGAAATACCAAAAGTGCTATAATACATACAACTGACAAGACAGCAGGTATGCCACTCATTAATAATCTAATTCCATTAACTGCATGTGGTGTTATATTGCTTTTTTGAAAACCAACTGCAACAAGCCCAAAACCAAGAACAGCACTTCCTATAGTTGTACCTATCTTTGGTACAAGTGAAAACAATGTCATCATGAAAGGCTTCAAGTCCTTGCCAGTTTTCCACTTAGTATAGTCGACAATGTTTGAGTATAAGGCAGATTCGCTTGCATGTGAAAATGAATAGCCTATATATCCAAGACACATAATAACTGTAAAGGATATACCTGTTTTTCCAAAGAAGTAGGCAGATCCAAGACACAATCCATATATCGCCATACCCAAAATGTACATATTACGTGAACCTTTTGCTAGTCTACTTATAAAGGGAGTAATGAAGGAACCAAAAATCATTAGAAATGTACTTAAAGATAAAAATGTAGTAAGCATTAATTTACTACCAGTTACATACGTATAATAATATGCCGCAAGTCCTGTAATAATGAAGTAAATTGTACCTTTACATGATGCACCAAGAAGATAAAGAAGAAAAGGCTTTGAAATTGTATATTTTATCATTTCCCATATTGATGCGTCATATTGATCTTTAACTTTTCCAGATTTATCTTCTAATGGTGTAATAACATCATACTCTTTTGCCGCAAAGAACAGCTGAAAAAAGCCTAAAAAAGCCATGACACTAAGTAATAATGCAAACATGGAATAACCGGTGGCCTCACTATTTTTCCCTAAAAACGCTATCAATCCAACACTGGTTAAACTAAATAAAAATTTCCCAGCTGAATTGCACATTACACGACAAGCTGAATATGAAACTCTCTCATCAGGAGTCTTAGCCATAAGAGGTAGTATACCCATAAAGGCCGAGTAAGCCAAATTGAAAAATACATATCCAAGAATGTAAGTACCAGCAAACCATATTGCCCTACCTGATGCAGTAAGGCCTAAATCTGTGAAGCTTAACCAACGAAATAAAGCAGCAAGTACACCACCAATAATTAACCACGGGCGGAATTTGCCACCCCTTAACCTGCCTTTTTGCAGTACTATACCACATATAGGTATTGAAATCATATCAACAATACTGCTAAAAGTTAAAATTGTTGCCATTATTGCTGTTTCAACCCCAACTGCAGAAGTTAAAAATATTGCCCAGTAAGTAGTAGTTAACATTGTCATCATTGTTGTAAAACCATTTGTTACACCATAACGCAAAGATTTGACAGTATAAACGGACTTCTTTTTTTTCATAATATAACCTTCTCTATTTGCCTAGTGTTGCCAATACAACAGCTTCTACGTTCTTACGCTTTGCATTTGGTGGAACACTGCAACCTGAATTCATAATAAAGCCACCATCATCTTTAAATAATTCTACAAGATCTTTTGCATAATTGTAACAGTCTTCAGGTGTACCAACAGATGTAAGTGCCGGAGGTACGTTACCTGTAATACACATCTTATCTCCAAGTATTTCTTTAATTTTACGAATATCGGTTATATGGTCAGGATCCCATACACATGAAGCTTTAGGAAATTCTCCAAAATAGTGTAAAAACAATTCCCAATTGCCATCCATGTGCAGCCAGGCTTTTACATTTTTTTTATGCATCATAGGTACTAACTTTCTGTAATATGAAAAGTAGAATTTTTCAAAAACTTTTGATGATATGAAGTCACAACCTGCACGAGTTCCTCCAATAAAACCATATACACCAGGTATGGCATCTATCAATTTAGCTGATTCTTCTACACATTCATCCTCTACAACATCTAAAGCAGCTCTTACTTTATCTGGAATACGATACAAATCTCTAAAAAACTTAGGCAATTTACGCGCACCACTTAAAACTTCAAAAGGTGGAAAAGGTAGCATTCCCCCTGCCCTCCCAATGTTTTGTTTACCAAGAGCTGCTACTTTTACTTGCAGATCCTTGGCATAATTCATATCTGGTTTTGGCAGTACATCAGGATCAAATCCAATTCTTTTTAATAATTCCTGTTTTAAATAATTCCAACCTTTATTTATGATAATATCATAGTCCTCTTCAGTCATCGGTCCCTGTTCACTAATTTGCCAGAGTGCATTTTCGGGCAATTCACGACCAGGTACTTTCATTTTTGCAAACCACTTAGCTGCAAAACTTTGATGTTTAGTTTCCGCTGGCATTCCAAGGGAAACCATTGGTGGTGAATCTATTTCTTTCAGTATAGGAAGCTTTGCAGCCTTTATAAGATTTTCATCTACCAACCTAGGTCTTCTCCAGAAATCAGCTATAACCATTGTCGGATCTATAAAATTGTAATAACAGTGTCCAGAAAACAATATTGGAATTCTATCTGGCTTTTCCATATTCAGAGCAGCCATCATTCTTTTATTACATATCTCAGTCATTTCTTGTGGATTCATTTTATTACACCCCCAAATTTAAATCTATTTTAAAATAGTTCTATTCATTACCTTTTTTCAGCAAATGATCTTTCCTCCGTTTTTGTAAAAACCAGTACCACACAGAGAATTATAGCAATACCTAAAACACCTACTGCAGCAACATTCCATGCTGCCTTTGGGCCAGTAATTCCAAACATTCTGGTAACAGCTGTTAGGGCAAAGGGAGATAAAAATTGTCCAAAACCCTGTAGTGCAAAAAGAATACCTGTTGAAATTGCTGCAGGTGCTGATGAACTTTTAATAACTTTAAGAACAATTTCCGGATTAAAGGTTCCAAAACCAAGTCCATAAATAACACCTGCCACACAAAACATTAAATATGTGTTTACATTTACTAGTAAAAGAAATGATAAACCTAAGAATCCCACTCCAAGAACAATAGTGAATTTCTTAAATATTTTTGTTATAATTCTGCCATACATCATAGATGCAATAAAAGAACCAACAGTAAATAGCGTAAGCACAAAACCAGCTTGAGCAGCATTTCCTATCTTACCTGATACCATAACTATAGATACATTTGTCATAAAGGAAAATGTCATAATATTCAATATCATATTTAGTATGGCAATTATATAAGTATTGATAGTCGCCTTTCCTTTTGAAACGGATGTTTCAGTTTGAGTGGATTTTTTGTCTGGTTCAGGAAGCATGAACATTACCATTAAATATGATGGTATCATAAGCAAAAATCCAAGAAAAGCATATCTCCAACTGTACACAGCTAAAATACCGCCAACTACCTGAAATATTATACCAGAAACAGCCCCCACAGATGTCTTATATCCCATTAGTGCGTCTCTTTCTTCACCTTCAAATAAATAAGCTATCATAGAGGCAGCATAAGGAAATAACATTCCATGTCCAGCACCAAATAAAACCCTGGTAAATAATATTAAAGTCATACCTCCAAAGAAAGCAGGCAGGATTCCAATAAACATTAGAATAAACGATAAATATATTACCGCCTTTTTGGACATAAATCGCTCGAGTTGTCCAGGTACCAAGGAAAATATAATCATCATCAAAGACGGTATAGTCGAAATCTGTTTAACTTCAGTAGCACTTACATTAGGAAACGCCTTTGCTATTTCACCAAGTGCCGGTGTGGTCATACTCGTTGTATATAACATGGCTGCCAAAGTTAACACAGCAATTTTTACTGTTAAACCATATTTTTTTTCACTCATATCATTTTGCTCCTTTTCTGTATAATAATTTTAAAAATTATCAAACTCCTGTTATATAAAGTGCTTTCTATTATTACTTGCCCATTGCAGCTGCAATCATTGCTTTAACGTTTTCAGGTTTTGAATTAGGAGGTACACAGCAGCCTGCAGCCATAAAGAATCCCTGTGGTGAAAATTCATCTACAAGTTTTTTGCTATAATCGTATACTTCATCCGGTGTTCCTAGTGATAGGAGTGATGGTGCAACATCTCCCATAAAAGCCATACGTCCGCCAAGAAGTTCTTTAGCCTTAAATATATCAGTTGAACTGTCAGGATGAAAAATTGCCCTGCCCTTAGGGACATCAAGAAAATAGTCTAGAAAGCGGCTCCAATCCAGATCTAAATGAAAATAAATATTGGATCCTTCCTCAAGAATTACGTCTATATTCTGCTTCATGTATTTCCACATATAGCGGTCAAAATCTCTCATAGATAAGAAGTCTCCTGCTCCACGACCTCCGCCTACAAATACAGCAAGTGGTTTTTTCTCACGTATTTGTTTTCTTAAATCATTTAACTTATCCACCATAAACGCATCGAATGCCGCTTCAACTTTCTCAGGCATCCTATGCATATCCCTCATCAATTTAGGTATGGTACGTGCTCCACTAAAAACAGTAAACGGCCCTCCTGCTACTGCAGTTGTTAGTATGACACAACCTGCATCTGTATATTTTTTTGCAATTTTATCGGCAATAGTACCGTAATATTTCATATCATCACATGAACTTTTCAGGTTTTTTTCGCAGAAGTCTTTAAAAAAGTAATTCCAACCTTTATCAATGATGATGTCATAATCTTCTTCAGTCATTTTACCAATTTCATCTATCTGCCACTGTGCATCATCTTTAAGCTCACGCCCAGGTACCCTTGAAGCTGAGAGGTAAGCTAGTCCACTTGTTGTGGGCAAACGAACTGGAGTAATGACACAATCTATATCCCCTATGGATTTCAATGAATTCACTACTTTGTCTTCTGCTGCCTCATTGTCTGTTACAAATTCGCACAGCTTTCCACCTGAATATCTTAGTAAAAATGCTCCTGCGTGAAGCATAATAGGTGTTCTATCCGTTTTTTGCATTGCAATGTTCTTCTTGATCCTTTCCAAATGTTCATTATACAATTCCTTATTACTTTTCATACTAATAACACCCCCACGTAAATTAGTAAAAATATAAACTCACTTCAGTTTTCTTCCACATCAATGTTACCAAAATCCGTATATTGCTACAATGTTACAATTTGAGAAAAAATAATCAAATCGTTGTAAACTTTTACAATTACAATGTTGTTAAAATCATCCATATGAACTATAATTAAATTAAATTCTTTACATAAGGGAGATAATTATGTCAGTTCTGATGAGTGAAATTGTTAATAACTTAATGAAATACAACCCTGCTTTTAGAGTTAAACACAACTCCCATGTGAGATGCTGTAAGTTTCTTAATAACAATGATTTACCATTAGACTCAAAAGATATATATTTAGCAAGTATCTCTAATCTGCTTCCAAACATTTCTTCTAACAAAATTGTTAATTTACTACTTCTTACCAATAGAGATGTACCTAACTATTTGAAGGATAATCCTATGGTAAATTACATTGCAATTAATCAAGATATAAGCAAAACAAAAATCTTTAACGAACTCCAGGACTTATTTTTCCACAATGAATATAAAACAAATTGTGCTGAAAAACTATTTGATGCTTTAAACAAGGAAAAAGATGTCCAACAAATTTTAAATATTTGTGCAGAAATTCTTGGAAATCCAGTGCTTTTAGCAGATTCATTCTTATATTTAATTAATTATTCAGGTTTTGATGATAGTATAGATGAGCCCGTATGGAAGAATTATATTACGACTGGACATATACCATTAGAATACATAAATCAGCAAAATTTAAACTTGACAGTACAGAACAGCATAGCTCCAGACATTATGTGGAATACTAGTACTTTAAAACACAAACAAATTATTGGAAGAATACGTTTAAATAACACTTTAATTGCTTATCTGAAAATATTGGAATATAACAAAGAAATCACGAAAAGTGATATAATGATTATCCCTATAATTTGTAATACTCTAGCACTAGCAGTAGAAAAAAGCAAATACAGTTTTTTTATACCTGAATCTCCTATTGAAACATTAATGATACATTTGTTAAAAGGAGATATGATTTCAGAGATTTCCATTGAAGAAATACAAAATCAATTCATCGCTAATCAGTATACTACTTTCTACATTTTAAGTTTTTATGTAAAAAATGATATTTTTGATTTAACCGTAAAATTATGCCATGTAAAAGGATTAATCAACAGTATTTTTCACCACTACCATACAGTTATATATAATGATCATATAGTTACACTAGTTACTAAAAAAAGTCCTAAAGAACCAATAATAGATAGTTACCTGCATAATGCTTTTATAAAATTATTATCAGATAATCAAGTTGTTGCAGGTGTAAGCCGATGTTTTCACAATATAATGGAAATTTTTAAATTTCATGTACAGTCAATTAAAGCTGCCAAACTAGGATACAAGTTAAATAAGAAAGATAACCTCTATCTTTATAATGACTATGCTGTCTATCACTTATTTGAAGCCTGCTCTTTTAAAGAAAAACTTGAGGAATTTTGTGATCCTTCCATTTTAAAATTGATTAATGATGATAAAGAAAATGGGACATCTTATGCCCTTAGTCTTTATACTTATATTCAAAATAACTTTGATATACAAAAAACATCATATTTTATGAATGTACACTATAATACTATAAAATACCGTCTTCAAAAGATTGAGGATGTCTTAGAAATTGATTTAAGAGACAGTAATGTCGTATTTCATATTAGCCTTTCTTTTCGTATTTTAGGATTCCTAGGATATTTTAAATTATAAACCATATCCTTTCTCCATGTACTTTCCATAATTTTTAAATAGCAATATACTCTTGTATTAGACTACATCTAAATAATAAATATAATTATACTATTTAGATACTTCATATATAAATTATGCCAATAAGCTAAATTTTATATAGAATAGTTTCAAAAAAATTTGACTCTGAAGAAATAAATTAGTAAAATTATAAAATCAACAGATAAAAATTTAGCAGAGGTAAAAAAGCACAAGAAAGTATTGACCTCAAAAGGAGACATATATAATGAGTGTACCATCATCAATAACTGAATTTGTGGGAACAGTAAAATATGGAGATACAGTAGGTCTTGTTATAGCAAATGTGGATAGTTCTTTGCATGAGAAGATTGGATTAGATAAAAGACACCGTTCAATAGGAATTATAAGTAACAGAACAGGAGCAGGTTCTCAAATCATGGCTGCTGACGAAGCAGTAAAGGCTACTAATACAGAAGTTGCAAGTGTTGAACTTCCAAGAGATACAAAAGGTGGGGCAGGACATGGTTGTTTGATCATACTTGCAGCAGAAGATGTATCTGATGTAAGAAGAGCAGTAGAAATCGCCCTTAGTAAAACAGAAAGAAATTTCGGAGATGTTTATGGATTTGATTCAGGCCATATTGAATTGCACTACACTGCAAGAGCAAGTCTCGCTTTAAACAAAGGTTTTGGTGCCCCTATTGGAAAAGCTTTTGGAATAATTGTAGGTGCTCCAGCTGGAATTGGTGTCGTAATGGCAGATACTGCACTTAAAACTGCAAATGTTGAACTTGTTAGTTATTTAAGTCCAAGCCAAGGAACTGCCCATTCAAATGAAGTTATCATAACTGTCACAGGAGATCCAGGTGCTGTAAGACAATCGGTAATTGCTGCTAGAAAGATAGGATTGTCTATTGCCAGATCAATGGGCCAAAACCCAGTATCTACTACAGGAAAACCTTACATCTAATATAGTTATTTATAGTTATTTTTAATAAGACATACTTTTCGAGTAAAAATTTACTCGAAAAGTATGTCTTATCTTACTTTAACATTGAAAGCATATAATCAGGAATATTCTTATTTTTACCACCTGGAAGTTCCATTGTTGTTACTTTAGGCTTTCTGGTTGATAATTTCATAGTTTCGTCTTCACCTTTTGAACTCATAATCCTTAAAAGCCAGTTATCATTATCTACAAATTCATAATCATCACGTATGTGTGTACCCCTACTCTCTTTTCTCATAAGGGCAGCTCTTACCCCTGCTTCTGTGCAAGTTAAAAGATTTCGAACCTGTATCGATTCTATCCATTCATAGTTATAAACTATATTTTTACTTTTAGTACTCATTTCGCTTATGTCATATTTATATATTTTTAAAATTTCATCTAAAGTTTTTGTAAGTCCCTCCTCATTTCTTCTAAAGTTAAAGCCGGTATCAGCTGTCTTTTCTATATTTCTGTGTATTTTTATAGGGCTAACTCCTTCTTTTCTTTCAAGAGGTGAAAAAATATCTTTAATTATACTATCAATATTGGTATTTTTCATGCTTGGTTCATTTACATTTTGTATATATTTGCAAGCGGACAATGCTGCTCTATAACCCTGTACAAGCATTTCAATAAGTCCGTCTGCAACCCTCATAGCTCCAAATACACCACTTGTAGTCTCACCAGCTGCATAAAGTCCTGGTACTCCAGTGTACATATTTTCGTCTACTTCAATGCCGCCCATGCTGTATTCTGAGCCAATACCTACTTCCCATGGAATTCCCTTTCTAATATTTTCAACAAAAGTATTCAAGTTGTTTCCTTGATAGAATCCCTTTCTATACCACATGTTCATTAATGGCTCAGATTTTTTTAAAGCTTTTTCATAAATATCAAAAGGCACATTTGAATAATCAAAATATACACCTCCATTTGGAGTTCCTTTTCCTCTTGCAATTTGATCTCCATAATAATACGTAAATATAAGCTTTCCCATTTCACTTTCCTTAGCCATTTTAAGTAAAGTTTCAGGTATATTATCTAAAATTGATTCTCCCTTACCATTTTTAACAATAGGCATTGACATACTGGAATGTAAGAAAGGATAAATTGAACCTTTATATACTGATGGTGAAAGGGCAACTGCTGGTATATATAATAAAAATTCCATATCCGCAAGCTTTGCTCCTGCACGATATGCCATAGCCATTCCATCGCCAGTCATATCAGAAACAGTGCATTTAAAGGAATAAGGCTGATATCCGCCAGTAGCTAAAATAACTGACTTTGATCTGATTTCAATAATTTCTCCTGTATATACTTCTATGCCCACTGCACCTACAGCTTTTTTATCTTCCATTAAAATATCCACTGCTATAAAATCTTCTATAACATCAATACCGCTCTCTTTATTAACTCCGAATCGGCATCCATCTCCTACAGCTTTACCTGAGGTTATATATCCTTCTTCTCCAAAAAATGCAACCTTGTGTCCTGCTTTTTCAATCCACTGTTTAAGTTCAAAGCAGCACCCATCACAATCACTTACAAACTGCTCAACCATATTTTGATCACTTAGATAAAAAGATTGCTTTACAATTTGTTCAAATAATTTTTCCTTCGTATTTTTAGGATCTGCTTCCTTAAGTCCATATTTATAATATGCAGTTTCTCCATCCATAGAAAATCCTGCCCCTGCCATAATGGCATTTCCGCTTTTCCCAAGTTTTCCTTTTACTGCAAGTAGTACTTTTGCTCCTTTTCTTGCAGCTGTCACAGCTGCCATTGATCCTGCTCCAGATCCTCCAACAACTAATATGTCAGTATCAATTATCTTATCTATTTGCATTTTAACAGCCTCCTATTTTTATAACATTTTTAGATTAAATTTACAAATTTTATCACCTTTTGCAATGCAATATGGTCTCTCCAGTTTCATACCAAAAGCCTCAAACAAAATATGATCTATTTCACAATATAGATGTCCTAACTCCATACCAGCTTTCCCATATTGTGACCATATGTCCCCCATAGGACAATAAGTAATTTCTGATTGATCATTATCTGAATATTTCCAGCCATTTGAAGGCATATCTCTAACGGCAGCATAGGTTCTAGGATTATTTAAATCCAAACCTTTTTCCTTTGCTTCAGCTTTCATCGCATCTACCCTTGCTTTGCCAAACTTCTTAACTGCAGATAAAATTGCATCTTTTCCATTTTCTTCTCCCATTCTCTCAACCATTTCCTGTGCCATAAAATAATACAGTTCAGCCATAAGCTTTGCAAATTTAACTGCTGGTTCCTCATTACTTTTTAAATTACTCATTTTATTTACCTCCTCCTATATTTTTTATATAGTAACCAAATCCTTTACTTTTTTTCTCCCTTTTAAAGGCTCAAGGACAATTTCATCGCCCTTCTCTATTACATGTGTACATGCAAGAGAAGGAGTACCATCAACCATAAGAGTGCATCTTCCACAAATTCCATGGCCACAGGCACTGTGTTTGTAATAGCTCAAACTGCTGTCACAATGTTCCTGAATATAATCGAGAACATTCATTACAGTCCACTTTTCTTCAAAAATTACTGGAACATCAAAACAGTCATAATGTTCACCTTCTTCTACTGTTGGTTCAAATCGATATACTTTTACTTTCATTTTAATACCTCCAATTAATAAAATTTTTGAAAGCTAAATATTTTATAGTTCGTAATAATTTATTAAAAAAAATTTGTTTGAATTCAAACAAATTTTTTACAAAGACTTTGCTAATCTCCTTAAAAATTTAATGAGAAATTGTTTTTCCTGATCATTTTCTGTTGCTTCCAAGTATTTTTTAGCAATTTCATAATCAAACTTCATATGTTCTCCTTGAACAATTTTGCCTTCATCAGTGATTTCAAGATTAAATGAGCGTCTATCTTCTGGACTTATAACTCTCTTTACAATTCCACGCTTTTCAAGACGATTTATAACGCTTGTAAGTGTACTATTAGGGATTTGCAATATATTAAGTAAATCCTTTATCTGTTTTCCTGGGTTTTCTGCTACTACTCTTAGAACTCTAAAATCAAGCATAGATATTTTTTTTGTTTTATCTGAATAATCATTTAAAAATTTACTGTTAATCATTTTATATATCAGTTCATGTATAGCTTTATCAACAATTTTAATGTCCTCATCTTTTATCATAGCGCATTTTCTTCCTTACTTCGTAATATTTATGTTATGTAACAATAGTAAAACATGTTATGAAATTTGTCAAGAAAATTTTATGATTTTTTATCAATTACTTTAATATATTCTATCTATCAAAAATAAAAGATTTAACAACCCCAAAATATTCTCTTACACAATAATTAGGCAGCAGCAAATAGTTTACAGGGGCAGGAACACCCTCAACTCGAAAGCCATATCTTTTAGCTAAAAACTTAGCTCTAAAAACATGAAAATTACTTGTAATAACAGCTAATTGTATATTTTTCCTACCATCTATTTTCTTCAAAATCTCCCTAGTATATTTCATATTTTCCAAAGTATTTTTGGATTTTTCTTCCTTTATTATATCTTCATTCTTTACTCCATGCTGAACAAGGTATATCCTCATAGCTTCTGCTTCCGATATATCTTCTCCACGTCCCTGTCCCCCTGAAGCAATGACTTTTATGCCTGGATTTTGTTCTATATATTTAAGTGCTTCTTGAGTCCTCTGAAGCTGAACTAGAAGCATATTTCTTCCGCTGATCCCACCACCTAAAATCATAATATAATCAGGTTTCTTATTATGACCTTCATTAGCACTTACAAAAATGCATCCTTCAACAAAAATAAATGAAATAGCAATTATGGATATAAAAACTTTTAAAACTGTCAAAAATCTTTTCACCACTTTATTAAAATTATTTTCATAAAACTTTATTTTATAAATTCCTAGGATTACACAAACAATTCCGAACATAACAAAAAATTCTGAAAAATTCACAAACCTGCTAAATACTATGAAACAACTAATAAAATATAGTATGTTTACTATTCCAAAGGCAACTAAAAGGTATCCTATACCCTTGTGATCTTTTAAATTTTTCACGCTAAACACCATCCTAAAACATAATATTTTACTACTAAATATCCCTCCAAAATTATATTTACTAGATTTTTCATTTTTACACATTTTCATTATATACTATATCAAAGCAATTATAATAATAAAGATATAATGTTTAATAAAAATACTACAAAAAACCTCTTCGTGAAAACACAAAGAGGTTTCTTTTTTGTGACTATGCTTTATCAATAAATTATTTTTACATAGTACTCATTCTTCTGCACTCATCAGCACATTGACGACATGCATCTGCGCACATTCTACAGTGTTCATCATTGAATTTGCTGCATTCTGATGCACATTCATCACAAGTTGTTGCACACAAATTGCAAATATCATTTACATGATATCCTCTTCTAGCCATGGCAGTTGCAGCTGTTCTACAAATTTCTGCACAATCAACTAAATCAACTATACAATGTTCTCTTGCCTTTACATCTGGCTCTGACAGACACATTCTGAAACATTCCTCACATAATTGCATACATTTATTGCAAGAATCAATACATGATTGATACTGAGCATTTGGAGCCATTAAAGTTGAATTCATAATATAAACCCTCCTTAAAACTTTTATGTCTACATTTTATTTTGCTCTAAATATTTGACTTTATGCAGTTAATAGCATCTCTATATTTTATAAAAGCCCTCAATAAACAATTTTATGACTAAATTTTAAAAAATATTAACAAGTATAGCATAATTGTTACAATATATTTGAAAATATATACTTCTTTTCAAATATAATTGAGTTAAAATTTCCCTTATGATATGGTAGAAAGGGGTTTTTATAATACTAAACTAATTGCACTTTTGTATGTACAAAGCATAAATAATATACGCAATCCACATTAATATTAAAGAATCCATATAATAACATTTGAAAAGGGGTAATTTAGTTGAATTTAAGGAATATGCAAGGAAAAATTTTAGCATGTATCTTACCATTAGTTTTACTTGGAACATTTATAGTATCCTTTATTGGATATACTAATTCTAAAAACATGATCAATGATCAAATTGATGAGAAAATGGACTACAAGTTACACGAGTCTGTAGAAAATATGCAGAAACTTCTATTAAAGAATGGTAAAGTAGCTGAAACTCTGGCCAAGGTAGCCGAGACTTCAGGCAGTAGTTTCAGCCCAGATGCTTATAAATCCTTATTGGAAAACTTTGTAAAAACTAATGAAGAAACATATGGATCAGGAGTCTGGTATGAACCAAATAAATATAGTGCAAGCCAAAAATACTATGGTCCCTATGCATATAAAAATAACGGTAATGTAAAATATACAGATGAGTATAGTAATGAAACTTATAATTATTTTAAGTATGATTGGTATAAAAACGCAAAAAATACTAATAAGAGTTTAGTTTGGTCTCTACCATACTATGATGATACTAGTAAAGTTACCATGGTTACTGCAGCATCACCTTTCTACGATCAAAACAAACAGTTTATTGGTGTTACTACAGCAGATATGGATTTAACCAGTCTACAAAAGGCTATACAAGACATGAAATTTGGTACAAGTGGTAGAGCATTTCTTTTAAGTAGTGATGGAACATACATATCATCCCCAGATAAAAACAAAATTATGAAAGTTAAGATTTCAAATGACAGTAATAGTAGTTTAGCAGCTATTGGAAATGACATTGTAAAACAGAAAAGTGGTGAAAACACTTTCTACCAAAATAATGATAAATATAGAGTATATTATACTACAGTCCCAGAAACAGGATGGACAATAGCCATAACTATTTCTCAATCAGAATTATATGCTCCACTTAAATCTTTCCTTTTTAAAACAATAATTACATTTTTAATAATTATTGCATTAAGCATATTTGTAGCAATCTGCTTTAGTAGACAAATTAGGAAAAACATATCAAAAGTTAATGAATTAGTACATGCTGTTTCTAAGGGAGATTTAACAAAAACATTAGAAATAAACACAAAAGATGAGTTAAATATTATGAGTAAAAATTTAAATAGTATGACTGAAGGCTTAAAAAATATGATTTCAGGGGTCTCTGAAAGTATAGAACAGATAGTTTCTATTTCAGAGGAATTAGCTGCTAGTTCGGAGCAGACAGAAACCACTGCAAGTCAAATAGCAACATCCGTTTCTCATATAGCTGAAGGCAGCAGCAGCCAAGTTGCAGATGCAGATAAAACAGTAAATAGTATGACCAATATTTATGGAGATATAGATAAAATATCCGAAAAGGTACAAGACGTTACAAATCATTCTGTTGAGACTTATAAAAAAGCAGAAGAAGGTACAAGTGTGGTAAATAATGCTGTAGAACAAATGGAAATCATAGATAATAATACTACAGTATTATCAAAAGTTGTAAATATATTAAATAGTAAATCAGGAGAAATAGGAAATATAAGTTCTATTATCATAGATGTATCGGAACAAACTAATTTACTTGCCTTAAATGCAGCTATAGAAGCTGCCAGAGCCGGAGAACATGGAAAAGGATTTGCCGTTGTAGCAGAAGAAGTAAGAGTATTAGCAGAACAGTCATCTAATTCATCTACTCAAATCAATGTACTTATTAAAGAAATACAAAATGAAATTCAAAAAGCAGTTACTTCCATGCAAGAAAGCAGCAAATCAGTTAAAGTGGGTATTAATTTAGTTAAAAATACAGGATCTTCTTTTGATGAAATATTAAAAGATATAAGTAGTGTTTCTGATCAAATACAATATGTAGCTAAGGGAGTAAACCAAATTACAACTTCAATACAGGATATGGTTAATTCAGTAAACAAAATATCAGATATTTCTAAGGAGTCATCAGAAAGTATACAAAGTATAGCAGCTTCCTCAGAAGAACAAATGGCTATTATGAAGGAAGTAGCAGAAGTATCAGAGAATTTATCTAATATGGCTGTAAAATTAGGCTCAGATATAAATACGTTTAAGCTATAAAATAATTGAACATATTATAAAAGAACGTGCCTAGATTAGTGTAAATTAAATCTAGGCACGTTCCTCTTTTAACTTATTAATTGTTCATCTTATTTAACATATTACTTACTTGACAGAAGCTGTAATAAAACTTATTGTATAAATACATACAAATTTAATGAAAGAAGGAACATAAATGAAAAATCCTATAGTTACAATTGAAATGGAAAACGATAAATTAATAAAAATAGAACTTTATCCCGGCACCGCCCCAAATACAGTAAATAATTTTATATCATTAGTTAAAAAGGGATTTTATAATGGTACAATTTTTCACAGGATTATACCTGGATTCATGATTCAAGGAGGAGATCCTGAAGGTACAGGAATGGGCGGCCCAGGTTACTCAATTAAGGGTGAATTTTCAGCAAATAATTTTGAAAATAATTTGAAACATGAAAAAGGTGTAATCTCCATGGCTAGAACTATGGCTCCTAATTCTGCAGGCTCTCAATTTTTTATAATGACAGATAATGCGCCTCACCTTGATGGCCAGTATGCTGCTTTTGGAAAAGTTGTAGAAGGGATTGATGCAGTAGATGAAATCGTAGCACAAGAAAGAGATTACAACGATAAACCTTATGAAGACCAAAAGATGAAAAACGTAACTGTAGATACTTTTGGCAAAGAATACGATGAACCACAAAAGACAAATGATTAAAATAAATAATTAGGTTAGGAGATAAATATATGGTTTTTTTCGGACACCTTGGCCCCACAACAGCAGTTTTCAAATTCTATGAAAAGATGAGTAAAAGAGAAACAATTGATTATAGATTTGTTCTTGTTGGGGCAATACTTCCTGACCTCATAGATAAGCCCATAGGAGCATTTCTATTTAGAGATACCTTCCATAATAGTCGTATATTTGGACATACCCTTTTATTTTCCCTTTTGCTCCTATTAATAGGTATAGGTCGTATTAAAAGAAATAAAGGGAACCGTGTTTTCACACTTGGAATTTCAACCTCAATCCATCTAATGCTTGACAGTATGCAGCTTTATAAAGGAATACTTTTTTGGCCATTTTTAGGATTCAAATTTCCTGAAAGACCAGAAGGAAATTGGGCAGAAGGAACACTTCAAAGACTTCTTACAGATCCCTCCTATTACCTAACTGAGATAGTAGGATTTGTAATTATTATGTATTTTTTTATAAAGCTTATAAAAAATAAAAGGTTAAATGAATTCATACGAAATGGTAAACTCTAATCAAATTCAGCATTCTAAATCAAGTAATTCATCAGATAAGAAAACATGCGATTATATTCGCATGTTTTTTTATGATACTTAGAACTTATAAATTTTTAAATATCTATACGATAAATTTGTGAATCATTTCATCAAGATTTTGTGCAAGTTCCGATTGAGTTTGTGCAGATTTTGCTATATCCTGTATTGCAGTGGAAACTTCACTTACACTGCCTAATATTTCTTCAGATCCTGATGCAGATTCTTGCGTAGTTGAGGATATATTATCAATAGCTGCCGTTACTTGCTCTACAGTTTGACTCATTTTGTTTGAAGCTGATGCTATACCTACAGCCATATTATTCATAAATTCAGAATCCCTATCATAGGCTATACCTGTTTCCAGAAGCAGTTTCTGACTTGGTTTTACATTATCATTTATGTACTCCAGTATATCTTTTGCACTGTTAGATAAATTATTAAAAGCATCTTGAACTTGTACTACCATACCCTGAATTTGTGTAACCGCCTTTGCTGATTCCTCTGACAGTCCCCTTACTTCTTCCGCTACTACTGCAAATCCTTTACCATGTTCTCCTGCACTAGATGCCTCTATAGCTGCATTTAAAGCCAATAAACTTGTCTGTTCTGCTATATCTCCTATGGAATCAGCCATTACTTTTACCTTATCAACAACTTTTCCTGCTTCTATGGCATTTATAATGTTATCATACTTTTCACTATAAATTTTATCTCCATTTTCTATATCTGCTTTAGCCTTAGTTTTCACCTCAGCTGCCCGTGCTTTTATTTTCTTTACTGAAGATGATGCGTTATCAGCCTTATTTGCAAGTTCAGCTGTAGTTGAGTTTATTTTCTGAACAGCAGCATCCACTTCTTCCGTTACAGTACTTAAATTTTCATTTCCCTTTGCTATTTGTTCAGTGGACTCATTTACAGTTTCTATGCTAGCATAAACTTCTTCTGTTGTTGCAGACAGTTCTTCACTAGAAGCACTTATATCTGTAGAACTATTACTAATTTGTAAAATTAAATTTCTTACATTCTCTGCTGACTTGTTTAAAGCTTCAGCAAGCTTACCAATTTCGTCGTTACTCTTAACATCTATTTTTTGTGTTAAGTTCCCTCTTCCAATAACTTCTCCAAATTGTAATATTTTCTTTACTTCCTCCGACATCAGCTTAGCTATTAGTATTCCCAGTAAGACAGAAACAACCATCCCTAAAACAGTTACAATTACAATAAAAATGGAAGCACTCGCTGTCATTTTATCGTTAGATGTATCCTTCTCATCAGCCCACTTAACATTAAGATTAATCATGTTATCTATTTGACTATTCATTTTTTTCCTTACGGGGGTAACTTTAGGGAAAATCTTAAGTGCTTCATCGTAGTTATTTTCACTAACAAGGTTTATAACTTGCTCATAAATGTCTCCATATTCATTTACTGACTTTTTTAGTTCTGAAAATAACTTTCTATCTTCATCCTTTGTAATAGAACTTTCATAATTATTCATAATTTTAGTATTATCTTCTTTTGCATTAGCTATCTCCTTTTTTATACTATCAAGTTCATTTCTATTTCTTTTATATACAAGAGAAATTAGATCTGCCCTAATTTCCATTTGATTGTCCTTTAAAGCTCTAATATCATTTATACCAACTAAATTTTCATTATGCATATCAGCTGCATTTTTACCTATTTGTTTTATATATCCTCCTCCAATTATACCTACTATTATTATAAATAAAGATGTTAAAATAGATATTGACATTATTTTTTGAACCATTTTTAAATTGTTAAACCACTGTTTCATTAAAATTCGTCTCCCTTCACAATTTAACGACCTATTTCAATATTCGATATTTTTCTGGAATACTTTACAATTGAGCTCATATTTTACATTTGTATTCATATTTTATATCTTATTACACCTTAATATTAAATTCACTTATTAATACAATTTATTTTAAAGCATTGTTTTTTTGTTAAAATTTTGATTTTTATTTGATATTCTCTTCTTGTACATAAGGAAGGAGTATTAATTATGGAAAAAGATTATTTATTGGAAACCCAAAAATTAACGAAAGTATTTAAAAAGGATTGTGCTGTAAATGAACTTGACATTTCAATTCCAAGGAATCACATTTACGGACTTCTTGGTGCTAATGGTGCAGGAAAATCCACTACATTAAAAATGCTAACAGGACTGTTAAAGCCAACTTCAGGTAAAATCATTTTTGATGGTCATATATGGACCCGTAAGGATTTAAGAAATATTGGTGCTTTAATTGAACAGCCTCCTATTTATGGAAATTTAACTGCAGAGGAAAATCTAAAAGTTCATACCACCCTTTTAGGATTACCTAACAAACGTATTAAGGAAGTACTAAAAATTGTAGACTTAACAGATACAGGGAAAAAGGAAGCTAAAAATTTCTCTATGGGAATGAAACAACGTTTAGGAATTGCCACTGCAATCTTAAATCATCCTAAGTTACTCATACTAGATGAACCAACTAATGGATTAGATCCTATTGGTATTCAAGACTTACGGAAACTCATAAAATCCTTTCCTGAGGAAGGGATGACTGTAATACTATCCAGCCACATTTTAGCAGAAGTAGAGCAGATCGTAGATTATGTTGGAATTATGAGCCATGGCATATTAGGTTACCAAGGAAAAGTTAATCCAGGTGAAGATTTAGAAGAACTATTTATGAGTGTCGCAGAAAAAACTACTAGAGGAAGAAGGATTGCCCGATGAACAAGTATCTAATTGCTGAAAATTTAAAAACAAAAAGAACTATGCTTCGTAAAATACTTATTTTTATGCCTATATTATGTATTATTCTTAGCTTTACTTTTGATTTTTTAGGCTTTGGATATTTCACTGCTGACTCTGTTTTTACTTCTGTAAATCATTGGTCATTATTATGGATGCCAGCTTTAATTGCTTTAACTACAAGTATGTTTCACAAACTTGAACAAAGCAGCACAGGTTATAAGACGATTTTTTCTTTTCCCATTGATTTAAAGAAAAGCTGGATATCTAAAATTACAATTTTATCATCATTTACATTGATATCCTCCATTTTTTTATGTGTAATTCTTACTATATTAAATATGATCTTTACTAGAACACAAACAAATAGTGTACCATTTTACTATTGTCTTATATCCATTATCACAAGCTGGATTACATCCCTCTGGCAAATTCCTCTATGCTTATGGTTAAGTAAAAAGATAAATCTTTTTGTCCTATTACTTGCAACCTGTGCAGCTAATATGGAGCTCGGTGCAACTTATGCCCCCTCCTCTTTGTGGTGGCTATCTCCATGGACCTTCCCTCTTAGACTGCAGTGTCCAATATTGCATTACCATCCAAATGGACTACCCCTACAACCAGGAAGCAGCTTATTAAATTCATCAGTTATTCCAGTTGGTATTTTAATAGGAATTTTTCTATTTCTAATTCTAATAACTTTTACCACTTATTCATTTAAAAAAAGCGAGGTACGTTAATATGAGTGAACTTTGGCACAGCTACAAAGCAGAATTTTTTAAAAATAAACACAGTATTTTTCTCCGGGCACATATTGTACTGCCTTTCCTCTTAGTTTGTCTTATGACTTTTACAAGGCTTGGTAAATCAAGTGATTTGGGGATATTTGGTAACTTTTTTAAACTGATAGGGTTTGCCTTTTCATTACTTGCTGCAGTACTTTGCGCGCTAATTGCTGATCAAGAAAAGCAAGCTGGGCATTGTCAAATAATGCTTAGCAAACTTTCCCATAAAACAACTTCTTTTATAAGTCAACTGTGCATGTTACTTACAATGTGTTTGGGAGCTATATTTTTTGCTATATTACTATTTTTCATATCCATGAAACTTATATTGCGTGTAAACAGCATAAACTATCTTTTATATTTTAAAACAGGGGCTTTCATATTTTTATGTGTTATTTTCCTCTATAGTTTATACTTAATTTTAGCTTATCATTTTAATACAGCTGTTTGTAATATAGCTGGATTTGCCGGGGTCATAATTTGTGCTGTAGCCTCTACAGCACAGGGAGATAGTGTTTGGATGTTCTTGCCCTGGGTGTGGCCTATACGGTTTATAAACTTTATAGTTATGTCTCAATACAAGCTTCAAAGGAAAATTCTCCCAAAAGAAATTTTTTTCTCATATACCCCAAATGGGCTAAATGCAGGGCTAATATCTATGGTAATAATGACAATTTGCTGTATTATATTCTATATACTTTCCTTTCACTTTTGGGAAGGTAGACAAAAATAATCAATAAAAGTATCATATAAATAATAGGGGGTAAAACATGGCAAAAATTTTAGCTGTAGATGATGACAGGCGAATTTTAAAATTGATAAAAAATGCTTTGGAATTAAACCATCATGAAGTAATTACACTTCAAAATCCAGAAAATATTCCTATAGAAGATTTTTGTGGATATGATCTGATTTTACTGGATGTAATGATGCCAGAGATAGATGGCTTTGAACTTTGTCAGAAAATACGCAGTGCAGTAGATTCTCCGATTATTTTTTTAACAGCAAAAACAGACGAATCATCCATCGTAAAAGGGTTAGCCTTTGGCGGGGATGATTATATAGCAAAACCTTTTGGAGTAATGGAATTAAATGCTCGTGTTGAAGCATACCTTAGACGTGAAAATCGCGGCAAATCAACAAAAAAATTAGTATATGGTGATATTACAATTGATTTTGATAAGAAGGAAATACTGGTCAATAATAATGTCATTGCTTTTACTAAAAATGAATATAATATTTGCGAATTTTTAGCACTTAATAGAGGCAAAGTATTTACAAAGCAGGCAATTTTTGAGGCAATTTATGATTTGGACAGTGACACTCAATTTTCGGTAATCACTGAATATATAAGATTAATCCGCAATAAATTTAAAGAATATAATTGTTTTCCTATAGAAACAGTGTGGGGAGTTGGATACATGTGGAAGTAAAAAAAACATCCTTTCAAATCTATATTATTAAATTTATCCTAAAAGTGGGGTTTTCTTTTATTATACTTTTTCTTGCTTTACTTTTTATTTTTAGTTATATCTCTAATAATAAAATGCTGCTGCCAGCTAGCTATTCAGAGCAATTAGTGGAAAAAGTAACACCAAGTATAAAAAGTACTAAAGAAGTACCTTCTGAATTAATACCTGAAAATTTAAAATATACAATTTTAGACAAACAAACTTTAGATGTAAAAAAAAGTACCATGAATAAGTCCCAAATTAAAAAAGTAAAATTACGTATTAAAAATCATCAGTTTACAGGAGCTGACTTTTTCGGAAATGTTTATGATGTAATCGAGCGCCCAAAAGAATACTGCGTAATTCATTACAAATTGATCATGCAATTTGCAAACCCAGCTCTTCGGAATCTGATACCTTATCCTGAATTAACTATTACTTTGCTTTTTACTATTATTTTGTTAATTACACTATATTTTCTTTCACTGCAGTTTTCAAATAAGATAAAAAGAGAATTAAACACTTTTAGCTTCATCACTCAAAAAATTGAAGATAAAGATTTAGATTTTGAGGTGCAAAATTCTTACTTTATAGAACATCAAAAAGTTATGGATTCCTTAGATAGTTTGCGCCGCAGTCTTAAAAAATCCTTAACCTGCCAATTTGAGCAAGAAAAAAACAAAGGTGAACAAATTAGCGCATTGGCTCATGACATTAAAATACCCATTACTGTCATTAAAGGAAATGCAGAATTATTAAGTCTTACACAAAAAGACGAAAATGCATTAGATTATACAAATGAAATCATAGAAGCAACAGGTGAAATAGAGCATTATACCGAGCTTTTAATTGAAGCTTCTAAAAATGATCAAGCCACTTCCCTGCATAAAGAAAAAAGCAATATAAATAAATTTTTACATGTAATTGAAAAAGATACACTAGCCTCTATTGGAAACCGTCATATTCATTTTGTACTTGACATCAGTATTCCAAAAGAACTAATGTGGAACATTGACTTTTCCTCAATGAAACGAGCATTTATGAACATCATTATAAATGCACTTGAGCATACTCCAGATGAAACATCCTTAAGCTTACAGGTCCATTTTAAAAACAATTTAACTTCTTTTGTATTTACTGACTCTGGAAATGGCTTTTCACCTGAAGCACTCAAAAAAGCTGCAGAACTATTTTATACTGATAATAAAAGCCGAAGTCAAACAGGTCATTATGGTATTGGATTAACTTTTGCAGATAAAGTAATTAGGGCACACAATGGCAGCCTTCATATACAAAATGATGCATATACGGGCGGTGGTCAAATTGTAATTTCATTGCCTGTAGAACTGTAGATCAAAAAACTTAAATGTCAAACTGCCCTCTTCCCCTTTTTATCACTTAACATGATACTTGCAGTATTGTATACATAACCGGACAATACATAAAACAAATTTTGCTGCTTATTCATCTTCCACTTTTTAATATCTAAATCTAGAATTCTCTTTAGTTCATTAAAAATTGCCCTAGTATATCCCTTCACTTTTCCTTGTTCTAGCTTTCCAAAAATTTCTTTAGTAAGTCCCATTATTTTGATTTCGTTTATGCCGGTACAATTGAGTTTGTTAAATATAGATTCCCTATCTTCTGCATTAATTGAACTTTTTTGAGAATTTTTATGAATATCTTTCCATTGTGCATTTCTCATTTCTCCCATAAGATAACCTAATAAAAACATAGCTATTTCTTCTTGGTCGTATTCCATTTTTTCTACATAATTTTTGATATCGCCCTTTAGATGGAAACTTCCCCTATCCATAACCTTTCCTCCTTCATATACCCTTTTTGCTTCTCACTATGTTCCTATATCTTCAAATAATATAGGAACATAATCAATTATTTTACTTTTATTATTCTATAAATAACCATGTTTTCCTTCTTTTTGTTATATAAAATTACTATTTTGTTATTATCATTTTCCACTTATATGGATATTTATCCTTATTTTCATTCTGATTTTTTATTAGCATAAAATATGCATCAAAAATATTTCCATCTTTGCCTTTTAAACCTTTAATTTTAGCTTTACCATTCTTAAGAAGTTCACAAACCATAGTTTTAGTAGGCTTTTTACCCATACACGCCAAATACTTATCATTTTTCCATATAGTAAATTTACACCCTTCCTTCCAATTGCTGCATCCAAAAGCATTTTTACCTTCTACAATATCATGTCCGCAGCATGGACATTTTCCTAAAACTTCATTTTCAAAATTAAATACAATTTTGCCTTCTTTATTAATTACCAGAGAAGCATTAAATTTCTTTCCGCTTTTACTCTTAAATCCTTTTATGACATTAGTTTTACAATCTTTAATAAGTTTTTTTACATGGGTTTTTAAAATCTCTTTTCCTGCTATTTTATTGCCTACAAAAAACTTGCAACCTTCTTTCCATCTATTACAACCATACCCTGATTTATTTTCAACAACTTCTCCTTCATGGCATACAGGACACTTTCCCATGCTTTCTATTTTAATTTTACTGTCTGATTTATTGTTATATAGATACAGCTTTTCTATTTTAATTTTATTACCATTTTGAACAATGCTACTTAATTCATCTTTTACTTTATCTATTATTTCATTTATTCCTATTTCATCCTTATAAACTTTTTTAAGCTGTTTACCAAATTCAACTGTTTTTTCTTTATTTAAATCAATCTTTAATTTTTCAAGTGCTTCTATAAGTTTTTTACCTTTATTCTCACACTCTAAGTGACCTTTGAGCTCTTTTATATACTCATATTTTTTTGCATTTTTAATTATACCTGCCCTTGTTGCAACAGTGCCTATTTCACAACCTTCAAGTATTAATTTATATTCTTCATCATCATTTTCACCCTGTAAATCTTCTACCTCTTGCTTTTTAAAAGGATTTTTAAGGAAATTGTTTAGTTCAGATTCTGTTACTCTACCAGGCTTTTGGGTTTCTTTCTGATCTACTGAAAATTTAGTATCTAACTCCTCTCCTTCTACAAATTGAGGCAATTCATTTTCCTTTTTAGATTTTTCATATTTTAAAAAGCCAGGACTTTTTATAACATTTCCCTTTAATTGAATAATTTCATCATCTATTTTTATTACTACACTAGTTTCTTCTATTATTGTTTCTTCATTTAAAAAATTACTTATAAATCTATTTTTTATTGCAATATAAACCTTTTTTTCACCTTCCGATAATTTTTCCTTTCGTGGAATTTTTATGGTTGGAGTGATTGCACTATGACTTTCTACTTTTTTACTGTTAAAAATCTTCTTGTTATCCTTAAAAGATATATCTACATTAAAATTTTCTTTTACTGCTGCAATTACACTTTTTATTCTATCTTTTTCATTTTCCGCCAGGTACTCTGTATTAGTCCTTGGATATGTGGTATATCCCTCTTCATATAGTTTCTGTAAATTCTTTAAAGTATCATCCAAAGACATTTTTTCTTCCTTAAACATTTTATTTTGTAAAGTATCCAATGAAAAAAGCTTAGGCGGCTGCTTTTTAACTTTTTTCTTTTCAACTTTATCAACTATAGCCTTTTTATCTTTCAAGTTATTCAATAATTTTTCAGCTTTATCTCTTTCATTTGCTGCAAATTTTCTATCTTTTAATTTAGCTTTTATATGTAAGTTATCTTTATTTATGACAGCGCCTATCTCAAAATAAGTTTCTGGCTTAAAATTTTCAATTTTTTCATCTCTATCATATACATATTTCACAATAGGAATTAAAACACGTCCTACAGGTAAAAATGACCCCGATTTTATACTTAAATACCTTGTTAAATTTATTCCATAACTCCAGTCTAAATACGTTCTTGCCAATCCTTCATCATATAGATTTTTATATTCTATATCATCTCTTAAATCTTTTAAACTTTGTATAATTGTTTGTCTTGTTTGTTCCGGCAGCCATAATCTTTTAATAGGTTTGGTAACATGTTCCTCTTCAAAAGCTCTAAATATTATATTATTTACAATTACTTCCCCTTCTCTATCTGCATCACCACAATTCACTATCTCCTTTGCATCATTTCTTTTTATTAGTGATTTTATTATTTCATATTGCTTTTTTACTCCCTCATCTTTTCGTAATCTAAATTTAAATTCTTTTGGTACAAAGGGCAATTCTTTCAAAGTCCACTTTGTTTTTTCTCTTCCAAAATAATCATCTACATCGTAAAGTTGAAGTAAGTGACCATAGGCAAAAGTAACTATATAATTTTTATTTTCAAAATATCCATTATTTCTTTCCATATTACCAATGCTCTTGACAATACTCATTGCCAAGCTTGGTTTTTCAGCTATAATAAGTGACTTCAATTTAGTTGATACCTCCAAAATTTATGTCTTTAACTTTATTTACAATAAATTATAATTTATTAAATACTCAAATTTCACACATATAAAATTTTAACTTAACAAGGAAATTGCGAAGCAATATTTTTAAAGAACAAAGTTCAAAGTTTAAATATCAAATAAGGATAATTTTCTTCCTAACGTCAGAAAATATTAAAATTATAGATTTCCTGAGGTACGAGGGAAATCATCTTTATCTGTTCTTTGTTATTCGAACTTTGCTATTTTCAAAAGCTTTGCTTGGCAAAGTTTTTAAACTGCGAAAATTAAGTTAAATATAATCATCAATAATAAGTTCCCATATAAAAATATACCATTGTACTATCATAATGTAAAAACTTAAGGACAACATTAGTATTAATTGCAGTAATATGCTATTATTAATTGACTTAACTAATTAAAAATACACATTAATAATGAAATGAAAGGTATGAAAAAATGGATTTTAAGGAACTAGAAATTAGTGAAAATATAATAACTGAATTGAAACACATTGGTATTACTAAACCAACACCAATTCAACAGGAGAGTATTAAATTTATTAGAGAAGGAAGAGATGTTATAGCTGAAGCACAAACGGGTACTGGAAAAACTCTTGCTTTTTTGCTTCCTATTTTTCAAAATATATCACCTAATATAAATTCAACTCAAGCACTGATTGTAACTCCTACAAGAGAACTTGCTATTCAAATAACAGAAGAAGCTCTAAAACTAAAAAAAGCTAAAAATGTAAATATTTTAGCTGCATATGGTGGGAAAAATATAGGTTCTCAGTTAAAAAAACTAAAGAGAAACATCCATCTAATTATTGCAACTCCAGGTAGACTTTTAGATCACCTTCATAGAAAGACTATAGATCTTAGCAAATTAAAAACATTAGTATTAGATGAAGCAGATCAAATGCTGCTTATGGGATTTAAAAATGATGTAGAAGATATTATAAAAGAAGTCTCTAAAAAACGTCAAACATTATGTTTCTCTGCAACTATGAATTCTGATGTTAAAAAATTAGCTTATAGATACATGATTGACCCTTTAGTGATTTCCATTAAAAAAGAAGAAGTTACACTTAATAATATTAAACAATATGTAATAGAAACTACTGATAGAAAAAAACAAGATGCCTTGTGTAATATTATGGATCAAGATAATCCATTTATGGCTATTATATTTTGCAGAACTAAAAGAAGAGTAGACGATCTTGAAATTGCACTATATCAACGTGGATACAATTGTAAAAAACTGCATAGTGATATACCTCAATCAAAACGTGAAAGAATAATGAAATCTTTCAGGAATGCAGATATTCAGTATTTGATAGCTACAGATGTTGCCGCTAGAGGACTGGATATAAGTGGAGTTACTCATATATATAATTATGATATTCCGGAAAATGTAGAGTCATATATACATCGTATTGGTAGAACAGGAAGGGCCGGTGAAAAAGGCTGTACTTGTCTATTTGTAGATCCAAAGGATAAAAGAACTTTAGAAGAAATAGAAAGAGGTACAAAATCTAGGATACCTAGAAGAGAGTTAAACATATAAATATAACAATAGAAGTGGCATACTAATTAATTTAGTATGTCTCCCTTTTAACACGTATACATAGTATTTACGTTTTTATACATATTTAGATGAATTTCAAAAAACATTCTCAGAAAAAATCAAGGCTAGTCTATAAAAACAAGATTAGCCTTTAAATTATTATTTTTTTATTACTTTAAATGATTCTGTCTGCTCTTTAATACTTCTCTCAGCTGCAAGTCTTTCAATACTAGATGCCCCAAAGAAACCATCTATTCCTTCTGTCCTCTGAATTACATATTCAGCATCTTCTGGTTCTGCAATAGGTCCACCATGGCAAATTACCATAATATCTGGATTGACTGATCTGCCTGCTTTAATTATAGCCTCAATTTTCTCAACACAATCATCTAATGTAAGTGCTGTTTTAGCACCAATTGTACCTTTTGTAGTCAGACCCATATGTGCAACTAAAATATCAGCTCCTGCTTCTGCCATTGCTTTTGCTTGTTCTGGATCAAAAACATATGGCGTTGTAAGCATATCCAATTCATGTGCTTTTTTAATCATTTCAACTTCAAGTCCATATCCCATGCCTGTTTCTTCTAGATTTTGTCTAAATACACCATCAATTAAACCTACTGTTGGAAAATTTTGAACTCCACTAAATCCCTGCTCTTTTAACTGTTTTAAATATATATCCATAACTCTAAAAGGATCAGTTCCACAAACACCAGCAAGCACTGGAGTATCCTTTACAACTGGAAGTACTTCTGCTCCCATTTCGACTACAATTTTATTAGCATCTCCATAGGATAATAAACCTGCAAGAGAACCCCTTCCTGCCATTCTATATCTTCCAGAGTTATATATAATAAGCATATCAGCACCACCGGCCTCACTGCTCTTAGCTGTAATACCTGTTCCTGCTCCTACTCCTACTAATACTTTCCCACTTTTAACTTGTTTCTTGAAACCTGCAATAATTTCGCTTCTTGTCTTTGTATTCATAAATAATTCCTCCTATAATTTAAATTTACTATTTTTTCATCATATCTATTAACTTTTGAGCTGCAGCTTGTGCAAACTTCACATCATTAATATCACAATCCATCTCTATTATTTCCACAACATTTTTGTTTACGTTATTTATTAATGTATTAAATAAAACCTTGTCCTCTTCTGGGCCATAAAAAGGTTGACCTTCTACATCAATGCCAGATACTCCTTTTAGAGGTATAAACAAAGCTGTTTTTTCTTTAGCTAAATTTAATTTTTCAACTAATTTTTCAGCAATTGCTCTATTTTCCTCTACATTTGTTCTCATAAGTGTTACTGTAGGGTTATGTTTATACAAATTACGTTTCTTAAATTTCTCTGGTACTGTATCATATGGGCCAAAGTTGCACATATCAAGTGCACCTACAGATACAACTTGCGGTATACTCTTACTGCTTGCTGCCTCTAAACGATCAGGTCCTGCATTTAAGACCCCTCCAATAATTTCGTCTGCCCACTCAGTAGTTGTAAGATCCAATACGCCTTCAATAAAACCTCCATCAATGAGAGCTTCCATTGAGCGTCCACCTACACCTGTTGCATGAAATACAAGAACTTCATAGCCTCTTTTTTCAAGGTACTCTCTTGCAGCTGTTATGCATGGTGTCGTTACACCAAACATAGTTGCAGCAACCAATGGTTTTTTATCTACAACTTTTGTATTTTCAAATTTAACCATACCTGCGATTGCGAATACAGCATTTGTAAAAATCTTTGTTGAAATCGAATTAAGGCCTGCAACATCTACTACAGAAGGCATCATGACAATATCACTAGTACCTACATAAGGCTCCGTATTTCCTGAAGCAACTGTTGAAACCATAACCTTTGGTACACCTATAGGTAATGCCCTCATAGCTGGTGTTACTAAGGAAGTTCCTCCAGAACCCCCAAAAGAAATAATGCCATCAAATTTACCCTGCTTATATAATTCAGGTACTAATTTTTCCATACCTTTTGATAATACTTCTGTTGCCCATGCCCTATCTTTTTTAGCAACTATATCTTTTAAATCTGCACCTGCTGCCTCAGCTACCTCACTATTTGACACGTCTGGTTCAAAAGTTGACTCAAATACACCTGTATGAATAGTAAAAGTACCTAATCCCAAATTTTCAATTAATTCTTTTACGTATAAATATTCAGAACCTTTTGTGTCAAATGTTCCTGCAATAGCAATAGTTTTCAATTACTTAGCCTCCTCTACAACTTTATCCTTCCCTAATATGTACACTACTAGGAAAATATTTTGGAGAACGTTCTCATAAAAAAAGTATGATTAACTACAAAATAATCATACTTTTTTTATGTCTCTGTGTAAACGTTATTATGTACTATGTTTTTGTGCTTATGTCATATTTTTTTATTTATATTGTTTTGGAGAACAACCTTTATATTTTTTAAACATTTTACTAAACTGTGCATAATCCTTATAACCAACCAATGCTGCCAGGTGGGATAATTGGATATTCTTTTTGATTATAATCTCTGCTGCTTTATTTATACGAAACTTAACTAGATATTCTGGAAAACTACAGCCTACTTCTCTTTTAAACAAACTGCTTAAGTAACCTCTAGATACATGGGCTACTTTAGCTAAATCTAAAAATGAAATATCATTCATGTAATTTTGAACAACATATTCTTTAACAAATTCAACATAATTATAATGCTTTGTAATTCCATCTAACATCTTAACCATTAAATCATCTTCATTAAGTTGAGCTGATGATTTGAAAGCTTTTGTTATATTTGTAATGGACTTTTCTGATGGAATTCTCTCAAATGCCGAGCCACCTACATATCCCATTAAATCTTTATTATTACTATACATATATTGAACATCAATTGGTGTTTTTACAGGTCCACCATATATTAATTTAATTACACTGGGCTTTAACTCATTGCATTTATTAAATATCTTAGCTGCCTTAACCTTTGCAGCTTCCAGTGAAAAGACTTTTTTTGCTCCTAATAATCCCCCTCCTGTTAAGCCCAAATGTACACAAATAACATCAGCTCCAGCACTAATCATTTGCTCTGCTTGCATTTCATTAAATACAAATGCAACTGTAAACATGTTTTTCCTATGAGCTATTCTTATTGCTTCTACCTCAATTGAATAATTACATCCAGCTTCTTCAAGTGCTTCGCTGAATTGATTGTCTATCAATCCGACTGTAGGATAATTATTAATACCAGAAAAGCCCATACTTTTTATTTTATCTATGTAATTTTCCATATCTTTTGTAGGATCAGTTGCATTAAATCCAAAAATAATAGGCATATCTTTTACTAATGGTAGTATTTCTTTTGAAGCAAAATCCATTACCATATCATTGCTATTACAGAATGGTAGAAAGCCCGCTAATGAACTTCTCCCCATCTGCCGAAACCTACCAGAATTTAGCACTAAGATAAAATCAGCTCCACCTTTTTCTACATATTTTGCCGTCATTCCCGTACCTGTTGCTACACCAATAATATGGTTTCCTTTTTCTATTTGTGCACTAATATTCTTCAATAACCTTTCTCTCTTCATATTTTTTCTATACCTCTCATCTTGTTCAATATTTATCATTTTCCATAGTACCCCACATTATCTAATTTTTAAAGAAATAACTTTTCTAATTAATCCATAAAAGTTATGAAGCAACTCATTAACCGTTGGAAACGGTAAAAACCCACTACATCTGTCGTGGGTTTCAATTACAATATTCTTTTTTATTTCACTTTATTATATCTATATTATCAACCAAATCTGGAATATCTTTTCTATAAATTCTTCCTGAAAAAGCTTCATGTGGAAGTGATATAAATTTAGTACCAGGCTGAATAATCCTGCTATAAATAGGATCTGCAATCACAACTGCAGCATTTTGCAAACGCAACATTATACTATCTTCATCTTCTGCCAAAATATCTTCTGATAATAACAAATCAGCTTCCGTTTCTAAAGGACATAATACTTTAACTTTCATATTCTTTTCAAGCACAAGTGCTGCAGCTAATGATTCGGAATAAATGCTTTCTCCAATAATAACCGTGTCACCACCACACATAGCTCGTTTATCATATGCAATTTGGGATTTCCCTGTATTAATTGCCTTATCCAGTGATTTTATTACTACAGCTGCAAAACTATCTCCCATTGGAACGCCCACAACATATGGTGTCCCAAACTTTTTTTGTAATTCTTTTGCTGCTAAAAGTCCAGTAGAAGAAACAACTAAGTTTACTTCTGCAGCTCCAGCTTGTTTCATTTGCTCCAATGTACTTCCCATTGCCCATACAGATAAAACCTGAAAACCAGCTTCAGTTAATCGTCTTTTAATGCTGTCTACACTGCTGTTTACTGAATAATCCAGGGGCGTAGCTCCAAGTACATTTACACTTTTTGTTCTTTTAGATAGACCCGTTAGGGTAAATCGTTTTACTATTTCAGTAAGAGCTTGTCCTGCCCCACATATGTAAGAGTGCATCCCATTTGTTTGAATAGCAAACGTAGGAATCTTAGTTTCATTTTCAATCACTTCTGCAATAGCTGGAAAATCTGTGCCTATCATCATCGGAATAGGTGTACCTGCAATAGCTATAAATTTAGGATGTAACTCTTTTGCAGCTGTCACAATATCATGTATTAATTTTTCATCATCACCCATGATAGCTTCCATTTCAGAAAGTCCTGTAATATAGATCATGCTGTCCATATCATACCAGCGTGGTTCGTCATGAGTAGTATACGTTGAATTGCACCCTGATGCATCATGCATTACAGTCATCCCGCCTAATTCATATAGTGCGGAACAAACACCTGACACATCTGCGGTATATGTTGAAATAAATGCTGATGCCTGTTTCATAAGCAGCAATCACACCTCCATCCTTTGATTTGTATAAGCTTTCGTACATCTTTAGGACATATAAAGGCCTCTTTCATAAGTCCAGCAAGCCTCACAATTCCATCAAAGCCATACATGCCACCGCCCTCCACTATGTTCACAAAGTATTCACTTCCTGTAAAATAAGCAGCCTTCTGCCCTATTGCAAGGCTTTTTTCACTGCATTTTCTATCCAGAACACCCATTTTCGCATGTACTGTAGCATACACTTTAATCTCAGGTTTGTTTTTTACAAGCCAGTCAAAATCTGTCTTGTCCCATTTTGTAAATGAATCTGCATACAGCCTGTCCACATTAAATCCATTCTCTACAAGCAATCGAGCAAGCCCACAAGGCCTTGGAACAGCTGTATAATCTATGGAAATCTTTGCACCACCAATGACTTTTTTTGCTTCTTTCAAAGCATTTAAAGCTGCTGACTTTTCATCTGTGTATTCTTTTTTTGGTAACCCCAAATACTCGTTCAATGTATTCAAATTTTTTGCTATTTCATCAAATCCATAACATAAAGGCAAATGCAGGTGCTTCTGTCCTAATTTATCTTGTAAATAGTCTCCACCTGGTATTGCAGCAGGAAGGCAAGATATGTTTGCACAGCTTTCAGCCATATTAAGATATTCATCATAGGTTTTGCAAAAAGTAATATCTTTCAGTTCATATCCATTTTCGCGGATGATCCGTATAAGCTCACTACTTTCATCCGTAGGAATATTGTTACCAATGATATTAATGCTTTTTTTGTTAATCTTCAATGGTTCAAGGATACTATAAAGCTGACGTCTCATTCTCTCATCCGGAGTCAGACCGCTTTTTCTCATAATTGGATCCATATAGCATTCTGCAAAGGCCACATCTGGATATCTTTTTCTTAATTCTCCGTAAACTAGTTCCAAATCACATCCCATAAAATGATGTATACAGGCGGGGTATATGAGAACTGCTGGAGGTTTTTGTGGAAGTTTATTGAGTATATCCGACACACCTTCAATGATAAGTTCTTCCATGTCACCTTCAAGCACATTATTTTCCTTCACAGCTATAGTTGAGAATCTGTCCAATGTACCCATTTCTGCTGCTGTAAGAACAACTCCTCTTAAACAATTTGCTGCACATACATATATCTGATGTGACTTTGGAATAAGCATTCCAATATGGACTATATTCCATGATCCCCTGGCAGGAGCATTATATTCAAGTCCAGATACAAAGGGTGCAGGAAATGCAGCATCTTTTATTGAAGTACAGATACCCGTCTCATCAACTTGTTCAGATACATTTATAAGCATGATATCTCCTTTCCACATATCCTCATGATAATCTCTGCCAGCTTTCTATATTGTTTTGCCATATCACTTTCGGGAAATGCTTCTATTACCGTCTTATTCAAAGTTTCTGCTTCCTGGACAACTTCACTTCTGTCCAGGGTACCAACTATTTCTGAATGAATATCCCCTGCCAATTCGCTTACTTTTTCGTATTCATTTTTCACATCTTTTCTGTTAAGAATAAGACCTCCAAGGCCAGCATAACCTCTGTTTTTAAAGTTTTCTATAGCCGTTGCAATATTGGCAGCTGCATGAATAGCCATGTTTTCACCTGAGGTTATAATAAATACTTCATCTGCATAGCCCTTACGCATTGGCATAGAAAACCCTCCACATACTACATCACCTAATACGTCATATATTACCACATCTGGTTTGTATACCTCATAGGCACCTTTTTCCTTCAATTTTTCTAGTGCTGCTATAATTCCCCTGCCTGCACATCCAAGTCCTGGATTAGGTCCACCTGCTTCCACACATATGACGCCATTGTACCCAACAGTAACCATATCTTCCAGATTAAAATCATTCTTCTTTTTTCTTACAAGTTCAAGCACCGTATTCATGTTTCTTTTATCATGAAGTGAAACTGTAGAATCAGCTTTAGGGTCACATCCTATCTGCATAACCCTTATTCCTTTATCAGAAAGTGCAACTGATATGTTAGAAACTGTTGTAGATTTTCCAATGCCACCTTTTCCATACACTGCAATTTTTATCATAATGTGTTTCCTCCATATTCTAATTTACTAGAATTCATCTATTATCGCTTTATTGTATTAACATATTCTTGGAAGCAATTCTCCTCCTGGAGGCGGCAGCAACGTTTCAGCACCGATTTCTGTTTTTACAATAACACGTCCCGGCATATCACAAGTTACCTCACCAATGATTGCCGCATCTTTGGAATATTTTCCTTTATGTAATGTATCCACAAGTTTGGTAGCAATTTCTTTTGGAGCAAAAACCACAAGTCTTCCTTCACATGCAAGATATAATGGTTCTAGTCCCAGCATGCCGCATACACCTTTTACACCATCTGCTACCGGTATACTCTTTGAATCCAACCTAATTCCGACTTTACTCTGCTCGGCAATTTCATATAATACCGTACCGACACCTCCACGCGTAGCATCTCTGATTACATGAATATCTTTTGACGTATCAAACATAGCTTTTACTGTTCCCCATAATGGTGCACAATCACTGGTTACATCTGCGTCAATTCCAAACTCATTTCGTGCCAGCAAAACAGTACATCCATGTCGCCCTATATCACCGGTTACAATAACCGCATCACCAGGTTTTGCATTAAAGCCAGAGGTATTAGCATCCTCCATAATCTGTCCTATACCTGTCGTTGTTATAAATACACCATCAACTTGGCCTTTTCCAGCAACCTTTGTATCTCCAGCTACTATTTTAACCCCTGCTTCATTTGCAGTCTTTTCCATGGCTGCTGCAATTTTCTCTAACTTGTCCATTGGGAAGCCCTCTTCAATGACAAAGGCACACGATAAATACAAAGGTTTCGCCCCCATACAGGATAAGTCATTTACTGTACCACAAATGCTTAATTTACCAATGTTTCCACCTGGAAATTCAGATGGAGAAACAATAAATCCATCTGTTGTAAATGCTAGTTTTCCTCCCTTAATGTTCAATAATGCAGCATCATCTGCTGTCAGGTCAGGATTCGAAAAATGAGCTCTAAAAACCTGATCTATTAATTCTGATGTTTGTCTTCCTCCAGCTCCATGAGCTAGTGTAACTGTTTTATCCATTTATTTTTCCTCCATACTGATAATATGCTGAACATGCACCTTCATTAGATACCATACAAGCTCCAACAGGATGTAGTGGTGTACACCCTTTGCCAAATACTTTGCAATCTGACGGCTTGCATTTTCCCTGCAAAACATCACCACATCGGCACGCCGGATTGCTTCTTCCCTCTACTTTTCCTAAATGAAATTTTTCTCTAGCATCAAACTCTTTATAAGCTTCCTTCAATTTAAGGCCTGAATTTTTGATAACGCCAAGACCTCTCCATTCAGAATCGCAGTCCTCCATAACTTCTGATACAATAGTCTGAGCCGCTTTACTGCCCTCATGTGTTACAACTCTCGGATAACAGTTTTTAAAAAAGCTGCCTCCTTCTTGTAATTTTGTGATTACTACAGCAAGTGCTGTCATGATTTCATTTGCAGTAAAACCTGTTACTACTCCGCTAACACCTTCGTTAACTAAAGACTCACATAGCTCCGTACCTGTAATAGCATGTACATGGCCAGGATATAAAAATGCATCTGCGCTATTTTTTAGTGTTTTGTATACTCCCGGCATGGTTTTGTTTGCCGTAAGTAATGCAAAATTTTTAAGTTCTGCACCTTTTGCCTTTTTTACAGCCAGACAGCTGGCAGGTGTGGTTGTCTCAAATCCTACTGATAAAAATACTACCTGCTCATCAAGATGGTCTCTAGCATACTCATAAGCATCAATAGGTGAATATACTATTTGAACTTTGGCGCCTTTTGATCTGGCTCCAGCAAGGTTCATTTCTGAACCAGGTACTCTTACTAAATCTCCAAAGGTACATATGGTGGCATTATGGTCAAGCGCCAGCATAATAGCTTCATCAATAAAGCCAACGGGTGTAACACAAACCGGACATCCCGGTCCTGATATCAGTTCAATATTCTCTGGTATGATATTCCTGATTCCCAGCCTGAATATCTCATGGGTATGAGTTCCGCAAACTTCCATAATACGAATCTTAGTCCCGTCGTAGGATTCAATAATCTCCTTTGCAGTTTTTTTTATGTTCTCAGCCATTATAATTCCTCCATGATTTTATCTGTTTCACTCTGATCATCGTTTGTAATTTTTGAAATGGCAATTCCTGCATGAACCATAACATAATCGCCTGGTTCCAATTCATCGATTAATTCTGCAGATACCTTTCTTTTTGCTCCTGAAGCATCAATTAGAGCCATTCCTTCTTTAACCTTTACAACTCTTGCTGGTAAACCTACACACATAGTTATTCTCCTCCCCTTTTTTCAATTTATTTATATGTCTCATTGCTGCCACTGCCTGACCTAACGCTATTCCACCATCATTTGGCGGCAGCAAACTATGAATTAAAACTTTAAATCCAAGTTTTCTCAAACATTCCAAACTCATTTTTAATAATAACTGGTTTTGATATACTCCTCCGCTTAACGCTATGGTTTTGATCCCAGTATTTCTAGAAGCTTGTATACATCCAGCTGCAATCATATCTGACAATCTTTCATGGAAAAAGTAAGCAAGCATCGCTGCATCTTTCCCTGCTAAAGTTTCCTCTATAATTTTCTTTACTAAAACATCTGTTGCCAAAATTAACTGTCCATCTGAATTTTTATAAACAAGATTTGAAAGTTCAATACTATCTTCATCAGGAATTTTGCTGCCACTATTACGAACTGCATGTTTTTCTTCATAAGCTTCTGCTGCAAATTCAAGGGTAGTAGAAGCTTCCCCTTCAAAAGATGATTGTTTTCTGATATTCAAGATAGCACTTACAGCATCAAACAAACGCCCTGCACTTGTAGACGTTATACTGTTTATTTTGTTGTCAGCCATCATAAATTGAACATCACAGTTCTTTTCATCACATAATTTAAGCTGTCTTACAACTTCAGCTGCTTTTGCTTTATCTTTGTATATACTGTAAATCATGGATACTGCAATTCGCCAGCCCTCTTTAGCTGACATGTCACCACCAATCTGGACAAAAGGTTTTATGCTGCCAAGCCTTTCAAATCCATCATAAGTAGCTTCTAATAGCTCTCCACCCCAAATGGTTGCATCTGTTCCATATCCTGTTCCATCAAATGAAACTCCTATAACTGGATCAGAATAATCATTTTCAGCCATGCAGGATAAGATATGTGCATAATGATGTTGAACCTGCAGCACGGGAATTCCAATTTCCTGTGCGGCGTAAGTAGTATTATATTTTGGATGCATGTCGCATGCCACAATTGTTGGCTTCGTCTCAAGCAAAGTTTCCATTCTTATAATAGACTCTTTCAATGCTTTTACTGTTCTTAAATCTTCCATGTCACCAATATAAGGGGATTGATAAAACAAATCATTTTTGCCTATACAGAAAGTATTCTTGAGTTCACCTCCAACTGCCAGTACTTCTCCTTTAAATCCCTTTGAAACCATAAACGGCAGCGGTGCATATCCTCTGGAACGCCTTATCATATAAGGTTTTTCTTCAAAGAAATCCATAACCGAATCATCTGCACGAATACGAATCATTCGGTTATGTGATAAAATAGCATCACACATCTTTGATAATTCTGTTATTGCATCATTGTCATCCCTGCATATTGGTGCACCTGATGTATTGCCACTTGTCATAACAAGGCAATCCGGCATAACTATATCATCATCATATGTAAATATCAAAAGCTGCAAAGGAGCATAGGGAAGCATCACTCCAACCTTGGGATTATCAGGTGCCACAGCATCACAAACCATTCCATTTGGCTTCCTTTTCAGAAGTATGATTGGTTTCTGATGTCCATCCAATACTTCTTTTTGAACTTTTGTAACTTCACATTCACGTTCCGCAGTTTCCATATCCCGCATCATAACTGCAAAAGGTTTTGCAGGTCTTGTCTTTAATTTTCTAAGCCTCTCTACAGCTTTCTGGTTTGACGCATCGCAGCAAAGATGGAAACCTCCAATTCCCTTTATAGCGGCTACTCCTCCATCACGGATTACTTGTCTTGTATAAGTAATTGCAGCCCTGCCCCGCTCACTTCTTCCAATTAAGTAAACCTCCGGGCCGCATTCATTGCAGCATACCGGCTGTGCATCATATCTTCGAGTTTCTGCATGAGTATATTCATATTCACACTCCGGGCACATTGGAAATTCACCCATGCTGGTACGTACACGATCATAAGGCATGGAATCTAAAATAGTAAGTCTTGGTCCGCAGCACGTACAATTTATAAAGGGATGAAGATATCGTCTGTTATTCTTATCAAAAAGTTCCCTTTTACACTCTGGACAAATAGCAATATCAGGAGATACAAAAATCTCACCTTGCACATGTTCACTTTCAATAATTTCAAAGTCTTGAAATTTTTCCGACTCTCTCTCTTCATGCACATCAATTTTTAATATTGATGAACGCTTTGGAGGATTGTGTTCTAAATCGTACAAAAAACCTTCTAATTCACTTTCACTGCCTTGAGCCCATATTTCTACATAAGGTCCTTTATTGCATACGCTTCCCCGTATATGATTTTTATCTGCATGACGGCTTACTGTAGGTCTAAATCCAACTCCCTGTACAATACCATAGACTCTAATTGACAAAGTTTTATAATTTTTCATATCATACACATCTTTCCTGAAACTGCAAAATGTGGTGTGCCCACATAACTTCCCTTAAAGTTAGGTATTGCACGTTTCAATATATTATCACCTACAATTACATCGTAATTTCCTCGTTCTACAAGTTCTACAAACTGATCCTCTTCTGTAAGAGAAATATCCTTTGCTTCTTTAAGCTCATCCTTTAGCATAAACCATGAAGCAACTGTTACGTCTGAATTCACATTTTCATTTATTTTATCTCTAATAGAATTTGCTATAACCTGCTGATGTATTACTAAAACTTTTTTACCCTCAAAACTTTTAAACTGTCCTTTCATCTCATCCTGTAACATATCTCCTACCAGCGGATAATAAACTTCATAAGGTGTTCCAAATCTCTCTTTTAAATACTGTGCAGCCTTTAATCCAGCAGGTGATACTACTATATTTTTAAATACACTCCCAGCCGCCTCTACCTTTGACAAATCCGATTCCATACCGTAGCAGTAAACATTTTTGAAATTCTTACATTTTAGTGTCATTTCTATTTTATCTGCTTCCTTTAAATCACTTACATCAAGTGGGATTGTACCAATTACACCAATACTTTTTTCATCTACTGTGAGGCCATCTTTTGAAAATGTCTTAAACATTTTAAGATAAGCTTTTTCAGCCCCCACATCATATAAATCCATACCAGTAGTTTCTATGGTAATAACCGGTACATCAAGTTTCTTTTCTGACATCCTCTTTATTGCATTGTAATCAGTAGCAATAACTGAGGGTACCGGAGTTCCGATAATCGCCGCAAATTTAGCTTTCACTTTTTTAGCAGCATCTGAAAGTTTTGCCACAAGCCTGTCGTCACGTCCCAGTATAGCATCCATATCACGAAGACCAGCACTGAAAATGGCACTTTTTTCTGCAGCCCATCTGGGCTCATCGAATCCACATACGTTACCAGCACATCCCCCTGCATCGCAGATAACTATAATTCCCCCAAGCTTATAAAGAACAGATGCTGCACCAGACTGATCTGGTGCAAAAGGTGGTATGTATTTTCTTAATCCTTTCATCTATGCCTCCTTACCAAAACAATCCAATGAATGTTTTAATTCCTCAAATAATTTTTTTACACCAGCATACCCAAAGGGCTGAATGTCCTCATTCCAAGGTACATTTACACAATCAGGATGATAGTACTCTGCATCTTTGCCAATGGTTATATCAATCTTTTCTTCACTGCAGTCATAATAAATCATGGTAGGTTCAAGATTAGAATAAATCTTAGTGTTAGGACTCAATTTTGCAATTTTTCTAATATAAACAAAATCTTCAGCCGTAAGACTAGCATATATTTCAGCTACTTCAAATCCATATCTTAAAAGTGCCAAGGAGAGCTCAAAAGAATTAGCATTCATTGCTTCACCTACTGCAAAGGTTATATCAGGATAAGCAGCTTTTAATTCATCTATGGCTTTTTTTGCTTCATCATAATATTTTTGATCATCAAAGCTTGTACCAAGAGCACTGGTGAAAATCCTGTATTGATTCTGCACTTTATCTATCTGGTACAGTCTTATAAGCTCTGCTGACGGAATATTCAGTCGTTTCATAATATCATCTGCTGCAAATCTTGCTTCTGGATTCAATACAAGATTAAAATTTGCCTCTCCCATATGCATATATTCATCGAAATCTTTACAGCGGGAGATCTCATTTATTTTCTTCATGCCAATATGGCGCAGCAAATCATATAGTTCTGAGGTTTCTATAAGTGGAGCAAAATATCCCAGTATATTAACTGTATCCAGCTTTTTTTCCATTGGTTTAAGAAGCGAATAAATGGACTGCCTTACATGTACCATAGGAGGCTTACGGCCTTCTCTTGTTAATGCATACATATAACAGGGAAGAACAGGAATATCCACCCTATCCATAGCTTTTCTGCAAACACGCTCCATATCTGTTCCGAGGAGTGCATCAACACATGTAATACAAATCATAACCACTGACGGCATACTTGGTGTACACTTACAAATTTCTTCAACTGCCTGTGGAATATTCTTCAAATGAGCTCCAGTAACAATATCAGTTTCATCCATTACCAGGTAGAACATTCTCTCACTGTATCCACCCTGTTCACTTAATGTTGTTGTATTCCTGCCGCAGCACCCTGGAGCTACTAAAAGCATAACTGACCCTGGTATTGCTAGTCCTGCTCGCTTAACTCCAAACCCCTGCGCACCAGGTGAATTAAAAGAAAGAGTTGCTGGTGAACTGTAAATCAAATGAGTATTCGAAATAAGTTCTGCAGGAATATTATCTTTACCTTCTGCGGCTAAATTTTCTGCTGTAATATAATATGACTCTTTTTTCATTTCATTTCCTCACTTTTAATCAATAATTTGGCTAAATTGAAAAAGCACTCACTTATTGGAAGGTTAGGATCTCCTTCAATAACTGTTTTCCCCATCTCCTCAAAATGATTGATATTATTGTCTCTTGGGATATCACCTACAATAGGAAGATGTTCCTTATGGGCAAAATCTTTTACTTTTTCTTCTTCATTTTCAATATTTCTATGATTGAATACGATACCAAACACCTTTGCATAACCTCTATCTGCAAAATTTTTAACTGCACTATTTATATTATTTGCTGCATAGAGGGCCATTTTTTCACCAGAAGTAACAATTAGTACTTTTTCAGCATATCCTTCACGAATAGGTGCTGCAAATCCACCGCAAACTACATCGCCTAAAACATCATAAAGTACAACATCTGGCTTATATTCTTCAAAAAGATTTAAATCCTCCAATAAATTAAATGTAGTAATAATTCCTCTGCCTGCACAACCAAGTCCTGGTGTAGGGCCGCCAGTCTCTATACACAGAACGCCGCCAAAACCTACTTTTGAAATATCTTCAATTTTTTCTGGATCTGCATCAAATTCTCTCATATAATTCATTACAGGCATTAATGTTTTTCCTCCAAGCAAATTGCTATTGGAATCTGCTTTAGGATCACATCCTATCTGAATAACTTTTTTCCCGAGCTTGGCAAAGGCTGCTGATAAATTACTGGTAATTGTAGATTTCCCAATACCGCCTTTTCCGTATATAGCTATTTTCAGCATTTTTTAACCCCCTATGGTATTTCATTTTTATCTTCTATGTAAAAAAACTCTTCCCAAGTTTGGGAAGAGTTTAAATGCGGTCATAATATATCACTATATATCACTGAATCTTACTTAGTGGAGTTTGTTTATCCCACTAAGTTTAGATGAATTATCTAGGGACGCAACTAATGTTATCTTCCACTTCTATCAAAGTGGGAGTGTTACAGTAGGCCGCCATCAGATAAATAATGCACAATATATTACTTTTTTACTGCCCGCTCTTTATCTCAGGACACCTTCGCTTCAGAGTGACAAAAATATTAATTTTTAATTAATACATCAAATAAACGTTTTCTAAATTTCTATATATTTAGTTTATCACCGAGAATTGGTACTGTCAAGAACTTAGTCCAAATTGTGTAAAACGTCATATTAAATACCAGTTGATTTTTTATTATTTCTTTTTATGATACTTTACATTTTTATTTACTTACATATGTGATGACAATATCTATTTCAAAAATTAGAACTTAAGACTTTCTTAGGAATTTCTTCATGACTGCTTAGTAATTAGATTTTAAAATTATATTGAAATAAAAAAGTTATAAAGGGGAGTTAACTTATTGTATATAAACCTATTTTTATTGGTTCTGTTAATCTAAGTTCTGATTTTTGAAGGGAGCACTTCATGTATTTTATAAAGAATATAAAAACAATTGGCACAAAATGTGTTGAAAAAATTATTTTATTATTATTTGCGTCGTTTTTAATTTTTATTTTTGCCTTACTTTTATATGACACTACTTTTAGGATCAATGAAAATATCACTTTGAATTTTTTTATTAAGCTATTTTTTTTACTTTTTGTGAGTTTATTTTCAATCTTGTTTATTTGGGCATATAATAAACTTTCACTTAAGAATATCTCACTAAGATTGTGGCAACAACTGGTGATTATACTTATTGTTACTAGTTTACCTAGAATATTAAGTATTACTTTTATAAAAGTAATACCATCCAATGATTTTTTAACGTATCATACACTTGCATCAAAATTATCTAAAGGTAGTATTGCGTTTAATAATTATATTTCTATGTTTCCTCATGTTATAGGGTACCCATCTTTATTGGCTATATTTTATAAGTTGTTTGGATCGTTTGCTATTGTGGCTAATATATTAAATATTATACTAGCTTGTGGAATATCAGTTTTTCTATTTATAATCGGTTCTGAAATCAAAAATGTGAAATGTGGGTTTTGGACAGCAGTTCTATGGGCATTGTGTCCATCTCAAATTTTATATACAAATATTATTTGTGCAGAATATATTTTTACTTTTTTACTTTTTTTATTTTTATGTTTACTAATTATTTTACTTAAAAAGTTAAAAAACTTTTTGACATCAATCATTTCTTTTTGTATGCTTGGTATACTTTGTGCATTAACAAATGCATTGCGCCCACTAGGTATACTAATAGTTTTATCGGTTTTAATTTTCTATTTTACTTTTTATAAACAAAAAGGATACATTTTTAATGTTGTGTTTACCAAATTTATATTAATCTTTGCATTTTTGATATTTTATTTTATATCAAATCTAATAATAAATTCTACTATTTCTACAGTTATTAAGAGAGATGCTGCATCATTTCCAGTAGGGTTTACTATGTATATAGGCTCTGATGCAAAGTATGGTGGAATATGGAACTATGATGATTCTATAAAGGTCAGTAAAATTGAAAGCGAAAGTAAAATGAAACCACAAGAAATTCATGACTACTTATTAAAACAAGCTTTACATAGGTTTAAACAGCAAGGAATAAAAGAAAATATCAGTTTATTTATCAATAAATTTAAGATAATGTGGTTAGGTGATATAGATGCGGTTTTTATTGTAAATAATCCTAGTGCTACCTATAATCTTGGTTCTTCAAATAATTTAGGTAACAATATCAATATATACTTTATTTTAGGAATTGCGATTTCGTTATTATATTATTATTTTTTACTAACATTATGCATTCTTTATATTATTTCATATTCTGAAAATGTTAAATCTAAATACTCTTTACTATTAGTTATATTTATATTGGGCATGGTATTATTGCATTTACTTGTTGAGGTTGCTCCTAGATATCATTTCTATGGTATTCCTTTATTTTCTTTAATTGCTTCTTTAGGAGTATCTAATTTGAGGGTACCACTCCATAGCCATCAATCTAATAACCCAATTAAAGTAATAAATTAAGGCAAACCCGATTTAAATTATTGTAAATTTTATTACTTAATTTGATTAATGTACAAATTTTTTATTTTGTTGTACGGCAAGAGGTCTCTAAACAATTCGCAGGACTAGTTTCATTTTTAGCACAATCTGACAAGCATTTAATTGACATTGCAAAAAGTATATATTGGAATATTCTTCATACTTCAATTATAATGGTTATATAAAAGCCTTGAAAGGAATGAGTAAGTAAATGAACTTTATAATAATGATTTTAATGATTTTTTATCTTCTTTTACTTGCCCGTTTGATTTTTATGAAAGTTGAAATTAGAAATATCACAAATCAACTTGATGACTACAATAATTTGAAATCAAATAAGAAGATAGATATTAAACTCTTTGACAGCGATATTGAAAAATTAGCTGCAAGTATAAACAAGCACATTGACATAAATATTCAAAACAAGGCAAAGCAAAAACAAACAGAATATGGAATAAGACAATCTATAGCTAATATATCTCATGATTTGCGTACACCGCTGACTTCCGTAGTTGGCTATATTGAGATGATAAAATCAAAGAAACTTTCTTGTAAAAAGCAAGATGAATACATAAATATAGCTTTAAAAAGAGCTTATTTTCTCAAAGAACTGTTAAATGATTTCTTTGAACTTTCGATTATAGAGTCTCCAGAATACAATCTTAAAGTAGAGCATGTAAATTTAAATAATATATTATGTGAGGTTATTACATCACTTTATGATAATTTTACAGTTAAAGACATAACACCAAAGATAAATTTGCCTAGCAAAGATATAATTGCTGCAGCAAACAAAGCAGCTTCTAAACGTGTAATTCAGAATTTAATTACAAATATGCTAAAACATGCACAAGGAGAAGTTTCTATAACTTTAAAACAAGATAACAATTTTGCAGTTATAATAACTTCAAACCTAGCTGAAAACTTAAAGGATAGAGATTTAAATTTACTATTTAATAGATTTTACAAGGCAGATGATTCAAGATCCAATGGCAGTAATACAGGCCTTGGATTATCAATTGCAAAAAGCCTTATGGACAAGATGAATGGATTGATTTATGCTAAACTTGACAAAAATATTTTATATATTTTCTGCAAGTGGAAATTAATAAAAAGTTGAGGAAAAATAAATGAAGGATAACATCAAGATTTTAGTGGTTGAAGATGACAGTGATATAAATAAATTATTGTGTGATATGCTGGAGATAAATGGGTATACTGCAAAAGCTGCTTACTCTGGAACAGAAGCATTGATATATTTGAAAGATAAAACTTGGGACATGGTTTTACTTGATTTGATGCTTCCTGGAATGAATGGTGAAGAACTCTTGCTTAAGATAAGAAAAAATAGCCATATACCTGTTATAATAATTTCTGCAATAGACGATATTGATATTAGAATAAAAACTTTAAGAATAGGTGCCGATGATTTTATAACCAAGCCCTTCAATATAGAAGAAGTATCTGCACGTATAGACTCAAACTTAAGAAGATACATGGAATTTTCAAGTGAAATGCCAAAAGGAAACATAATAAAGTACAAAGAAATTTCTTTAAATAAAGACACTAGAGAAGTACATGTAAATAACTCAAAAAATGTAGTTTTAACTACAAGAGAATTTGATATTTTAAAACTTTTAATGAGTTATCCAAAGAAGGTATTTTCAAAAGCTAACTTATTTGAAAGTGTATGGGGAAGCAATTATCTATGTGATGATAATACTCTCACTGTACATATAAGTAATTTGAGAAATAAACTGTCAAATGCAGGTGCAGGCAAGGATTACATACAAACCATATGGAGTATAGGTTATAAACTTGATGGTTAGATAAAAGGAGCATTTACATGGAAACTATTCTAAGGACTATAAACTTAAGCAAAAGGTACAATGACAAAGTAGCAATTCAAAATGTAAATATGAATATAAATCGTGGAGATATTTATGGATTTATAGGTGAAAATGGAGCAGGTAAAACCACACTGTTTAAAATGATAGCAGGCCTCGCACAAAAAACTTCTGGAACAATTGAATTATTTGGTGAGATTACAGAAAATGGTCTTCATACTGCAAGAAGAAGGCTTGGAGCTCTAATTGAAAGGCCTTTTTTATATGCAAATATGACAGCTTATGAAAATTTAGAAGCTTGCAGACTTCAAAAAGGCATTCCTGGAAAGGATTGTATAAGAAGAGTACTGGAGCTTTTAGATTTAAATAGTTTAAAGAATAAAAAAATACGTGATTTTTCTCTTGGCATGAAACAAAAACTAGGTATTGCCATGGCAATAATTGGAGATCCAGAACTTTTAATATTAGATGAACCTATAAACAGCATTGATCCAATAGGAATTATGGAAATAAAGGATATTTTACTGCAATTAAATAGAAATATGAATACAACAATTCTCATCTCAAGCCACATTTTAAAAGAACTCTATGACTTTGCAACTTGCTATGGAATTATTCATAATGGGAAACTATTAGATGAATTTACTTTAAAAGAGCTAAATGAAAGATTTAATAAAAGGTTAAAAATCAAAGTTAGTGATGTAAATAGAGCAGCTCTTGTTCTAGAAGAAAATTTAAATACTCACAATTTTAAAACTTTGCCAGATGATACTATATTACTATACGATTATGTTGATAATCCTGGAAGGATTTCATCTGCAATTTTTAAAGAAGGTATTACAATACTACAGCTGACACCCGAGTCAGATAACCTTGAAAATTATTTCAAAAATATGGTTGGAGGAAAGTTAAGTGATGTATAACTTATTGAAATTTGAAATATATAAATTAAAGCACAACAAGACGTTTTTTAGTTCTTTAATGATTACATCATTTTTAATCATATATTCCATATGCTTATTCTTTCACAGCAAAGCTATACTTAAAATACTCGAAACTTCTTATCAAGGAAATGAATTTGGTTTCTTAGTCAATAATTTTAAAGATAGGCTTCATCCAAAGGCAATTGAGTTTTTTTGTTCATCTTTTGGACTCTCCCCTTGTATAGCTGTAATTTTAATATTTATAGTTGGCAGCCTTGTATTAGATGAATTTTCAAATGGTACAATAAACAATATCATAGTATATGGCCATAAAAGAGCTGAAATTTATATGTCAAAATTTCTTATAGCATCCTTATCAGGCCTTATACTAATCGCTCTTTTACTATTCGGTACGATAGCTGCAAGTAGCTTCATAAATTGTTCTAAAGAGTTTCTTTCTTTTAATGACCTAATCAAATCAATTGAATTTACCATTCTTGCAGCCTTAATACTTTCAAGTTTAACCAGCATTTATATGTGTTTAGCCATGTTTATACGAAATAAATTAATACTTATAACACTTATCATATTAGCTATGATTTTAATAACAAGTTATCCTCCCAGTTTTAAAAGCATCATGAAATATTCCCCTATTTTTATGCTTATAGACATGGGAGCATTTAAAATCGATCCATACAGTATTATACTTTCATCAGTCATTATCATTGTAACCACAACAATTGTTGGCATAATTAAATTTGAAAAGCTAGAGTTAAAATAAAAGTCCTACAAATGAATTAAATTACACTATATCTTCATAGACTTCTTCTTTTTCTTCTTTCTTGTCAACAATACAGCTATTTAAAATCATACCAATAACAATAAGCAGTATTCCAAAATATAATAATATATTATAATATAGAAGCATTCAAATGCGTCTTTCTTAACTAAAAATATCCTATATTATAAACTTTTTTCTGTGCCTATAATACAGGATATAATATTTTTATTTTAATTTGCTACCTTGATTTTGAACTACTTTACTGGCTATGCTATTGCCAAGTTCACAAGCTTTTTCTAGAGACAGTCCCATACATAATCCTGCTATAAATCCACCTGTATGTGAATCTCCAGCTCCTATTGTATCTTTTACATTCACTGTTTCTGTAGGTACATTTCCACTTTCCTTCTCACTATAATAATTACAACCATCTTTTCCTCTAGTTACAACTACAGGCTTTTTCGTAATATCATATACTTTATTAATTGCTGCATCTAAATTTTCTTCTCCTATAAGAACACTTATCTCTTTTCTATTTGAATGAATAATGGTACCCATTTTAAATAGTCTATCCAATACATTTTTATCTATATATTCTATTCTTGGACTTGCATCAAAAACTATAGTACATTTCTGTTTTTTATTTTGTAACAAATTTACTATAGATTCTCCTGAAGCTCCTTCCAATTCATATCCAGATACATAGATGTAGTCATATTCATCTATGTTAATGTTTTTAAACCATTCTTCTTTCCATTTGGTTTCTATACCAGGTACAGTGATAAATGTCCTTTCTCCATCACTTTCCACTATGGATAAATTCCATCCATTGTCCTCGCTACAATCTTCTATAAATACATCATATCCGTCTTCCTTTAATTGCTGTTTTATTATATTAGAATAGTTTCCAATTCCAACAGGTACACATAAATCATGCTTTACTTTTAAATATTTAAGCACATTAGCTACATTATATGCACATCCTCCTACTACAGTTTCTTTATGCTCTGCTGTAATGTCTTCTCCGCTTTTAGGCAGCTTATCTAATTTTAAAATTATATCTATAACTGCTGCACCCATAACCAATATTTTAGGCATTATTTTTCACCCCTTTATTTTCTTTTGTAATTACAATTAAAATATAATAAACTACAGCACTTACTATGAATGCAAGTAAAATTCCAAGGCTATTATCTTTGAACATTCCCTTTGCAAAAGGACCACTGAAAAATGAACAATTTGTAAATAGCAACCCTACTATTACTCCAGCAAACCAGCTAAATACACCCTTTCTATTCACTGAATTCATATCTTTGTTTGTTAGTAATTCCTCTTTATAACCTAAATTTTTTCTAATATACTTATAATCTACTAAAAACACTGCTGCCCAAGCTGCTAATCCTATTCCTAATAATCCCAAGAAAATTTGAAAATTGCCTAAAAAATCTTTTGAAATAAATAGTACATAAATAGGTAAAAGTATCATTATTATTGCATGTACCGTTATAGCTGTCTTATTACTTACATTTATATTTAAAGTTTCAAGACTAACTTTTGCTGATTTTAAACTTATTAGGCATTGAGGTATAAAACCACCCAAAGCTGTTATATAATAAATAACTGTTACCCATTTAGGTAAAGCCTTACCTATAGCTTGAATTGGATTCGAAGCCGTTGCAAGGTCTGGTACTGATGTACTCATTAGTATTCCTGCGCCCATTATTACAAATAGTGGTATAAATGCTCCGAAAGTAACACTAGCAATGACAGATGCAGACGATGTATTAGGCTTTTGATAACAACTATAATCTGCTGCAGCTATGCTCCAACTTATACCAGTACCAGCTGCAATAATTGAAACTGCAGGTAAAAAACTCATAAGCCAACTCCCATTTTTCATAGCAAATAATTGATTCCAATTGGTTCTTGGTATTAATATGAGTAATATAAACAAAGTTAATATTCCAAATACATATGAAAGTATAGTTTGAATTTTAACTAAATAATCTTGTCCAAAAATGTTAGAAACCAATATAAGTGCTACAAATATTACCAGTGCTATTATAGTAATCGTTTTATTTTGACGTATTCCAAAGGAATTAAACAGTGAAAGTAAAATCAAAGTTCCTGTAACCACATTTACTGCCAGCCAGCCAATTAAGTTAAGCCAACCAAGAAAATTAGGAATGAAGTTTCCATTTATTCCAAAAGCTGCTCTAGAAAGCAAAAACGTAGTTCCTCCAGTATCTCTCCCAGATAAACTTAGATATCCTACTAATGCAAAAGACAGTGCACCTACTGCTGCAGCAAGAATGGATTGTAGAAAATTTAGCCCAAATCCTACTATCATAGCGCCATAAACTAACCCCAAGAATCCAATATTGCTGGCAAACCATATGGCAAATAATTCTTTAGGCTTACCTGTTCTTTCTTCAACCGATAAAAACGGTGATGTATTTATACTGCTCATTGATTATTCCCCCTTTTTTACTTTTTGTTTCTAAAATTATTTATCTTATCTGAGTAGATATTAAAATCCACCCTATTTTTTTCATTTATAAGTTCAATCCATTTCTCATCAATATTTTCTATTCCAGATTTGGCACCACATATAGCCGTTGCCATAGCACCTATAGTATCCGTGTCCCCTCCCAAATTGGCACACATAATGCTGCACAGTTCAGGCTCTTTTGCATAATAAGCTATTGACATTGCTGCAGGAACAGATTCACTCGTAAGCACTCCAGTACCTATTACATCAAATATTTTTTGTAAAAAAGACTCACTATCGTCTTTATATTTATCTGCATAATAAAGTCCTAAATTCAATCTTTCCAACAAGGAAGGAGAAAATGTCTCTGCACCAAAACTTTTTGCTTTAGTATAGGCCTCTATAGAATTTTTTATAATTTCATCCCAGGACTTATCTTCTAAAGCAGAACTTACAGCCATTGCAACCATACTAGCTCCACCTAAAGCCACATCTGTGTTATGAGTTACACTACTCACATTTACTACATATTCTATTAAGTTGTCCTTATCTTCACAGGAAAATAAACATCCTATAGGTGCAATTCTCATAGCAGCTCCATTTGTCTCTGCCTTGCAAGTGAATTCTTCTGGATCTTTACCTTCCCTTATTGCCATTAAAGCTGCTTTTGAACTAGGCCCCAATATGTTATATTCAAAGGCATTGTGAGCTATGGCCCATTTTATAAGTTCATCAGCTATATCATTTTTATCAGGTACAAAATTCGTTTTAATCAATGATTTTAAAATTGCTATGGCTTCACCTGTATCATCCGTAAATTGTCCTTTAGCATAATACATTGCCAGCTCACTTTCTTTAGGACCCTCTAAAAAGCCTTCTATTTTACCAAAATATTCTTTTATCTTTCTTCTGGTCCAAAACTCAGAAGGCATTCCCATGGCATCCCCTATAGCCATACCATATAATGCACCTAAAATTTTATTTTTCATTTTATCACCTCATTAATATTTGTACAGTCGTACGTACAAGTCTGTTTATGAAATATATAAATACATTTATCGTATTTATATATTAGTAACTATTTTAAAATCTATATCTGGACCATAAATTACACTAACTCTTTCTATGACTATTCCACCTACATCCTTAACATTTCCTTCTGCTTTAGTTAAAACTACACCCTCTTCGTGATTAAAAATACTTTTAGTAGTTGAATTACCTTTTATGCCACTGATAGTTAAAGCAGCGGTCTTAGGCATAATACCATACTCTTCTTTCATTGTAGTGTATAAAGACTTCCTAGAAAAATCATACTTGTTAATATCATGAAATACACTAAGTGGTGTAATAGAAGTATCCAATGTGAGCCAGCATATATGATTTTCTTTTTCCACTCCCCTAGCTCTTACTAGTTTGAAAAACCTTTCTCCATCTTCATTTATGATCTTACTTTCAAGTACCTTTGATACTGGAGTTTCCTGTCTTTTAGTTATATAATCTGTAAAGCCACTAAAATTCCACACATTGTATTTGGTTTTTCTAAGAGACACAAAAGTACCTTTACCATGAACTTTATAGAGTAAACCTTCATTGACAAGATTTGAAATAGCCTTTCTTATAGTAGTTCTCGTAATGCTATATTTTTCAACAAATTCATTTTCTGAAGGTATTTTCTCTCCATCTTTATAAATTTCATTTATTATAGCATCTCTTATGATACGCTGTAGTTGTGCATAAAGTGGTACCAAACTATTTCTGTTTAACATGTTGCCCTCCAAACTTGTCCATACAAGTTATATATTATTTAAATAATACAATATCATTTTACAATAGTCAATATAAATTTACAAAAACATTTGAAAATTGCATCTAGCTATTATAATTCTATCAAATAAAATCTGATTATAAGCTAAAAACTATGAAATTTAAAGAAAATTGCACATTTGGCATATCTATTTTACTCAATAAACCTCAAACTGCATAAAATAAATTTGATAAACTTATACTTAAATAGTAGATTAGTAATAATTAAACGTTAACTGGAGGTAAATATTATGAGTAAAAAATCTTTATTAGTCATCGATTGTCAAAATGATTTTATAAATGGCAGTCTTGCATGTAAAAATTCAGAAAATGCTATACTGCATATTATAGATTTTATAAGTAAAAACCCTGATCTTAATGTACTTTATTCCTGTGACTCTCACGAAATTACAAATAAGTCATTTCAAAAAAATGGTGGAATGTGGCCCATTCACTGCGTAGAAGGCACTGAAGGAGCTTTACTTTCTGAAAAATTTACTCTTGGAATAAAGGATAAAAATAAATCTCCACAAAATCCTGAAATTATTTTTAAAAAAGGTATGAACGATGATGTTGAAGAATATTCAGCCTACAATGCAATAAATACTAAAAATAGAAGACTCCATGAGGTACTTGACAAAAACATTATAATATGTGGAATTGCCAGCGAGTACTGTGTTAAAGAAACAATACTTGACCTCGTGAAAAATGGATTCAACGTGACTATTCTTGCAAATGGCCTTGGTTATGTAGATGAAACCGAACATATAAATACTCTAAATGAGTTTAAAGAAAAAGGCATGAGCATTATCTTCTAATTTTCCTTACTCTAAAGCTATTGCAATAACTTCAGAGTTATTTATCCGATTGCTACCATTGCTAATATCCCTATCGCACTCTGTGAAAGCGACTATCACCAAATCAAAGATTTGGGATATCTGATTTTCTATCAAAGTTGGGGGATAAGCACTGCTACGCGCCTGGATAACGATTTCCCCTAAAGGATAACGCCTTCTAAGTGCTGAAGCACTAAGTATCCTGTTAATAAACATCAGTTGGAGTCAAAACTCAACCTGATGTCAAGAACTCAGTTTATTATCATAATTCTTCATACATATAACCTTTCTTTCTAATAAATTCTAATTGTAAATAATATATCTATAAAGAAGTAAAATACGAAAGCATATTTAAAACACTTATAAAAATATTCTTTTTTTATTGACCTTAAAATTACCAATACAAAAATAAATGCAGCTATAAAAAAAACATATACCTGCCATATTTGTACATTCAAAAATTTTGCAATCAAACCTTCATCATTAATTGCAAACATATTATCAGGATTTATAATTATAAATAATAGATATGCAATTAACCTTGTAAGGCACATAGTTATAGCAAAATACACTCCTATGTACACTTTTTTCCTATTTTTAAAGATATAAACCATGATGCATCCAATTACTGCTAATATTAAATTAATGCCGGTCCTCCAAGGCATCCCCATAAGTTTTCTAAACCGTTTTGGGTCTCTGTATAACTAAAAGTAAATTTTGCAGGTATTCCACTTAGCTTGTACCCTATTAAATGTCCAAATTCATGAATTGGCGTAGCAACTAGCGTAATCATCAAAAAAATAAGCTTGCTTAATTTAGAGTCAATATCCATATTAACATCTTTAATATTCATACTATTTAACCCCTCACCATTTACAAATAATAAAGCTCAAAGTTCAAATATCAAATATTGTTTATTCTTTGTTATTTCAACCCTATACTTTCCTCCACTATTAATTCTTAATTTAATACTTGTCACATTTAACTTATCACTAATTAATTTCTTAATTTCTTATAGGTATTCTAAAAACTAATAGAATGGCAGCATTTCTATTTGGAATTACCAAAGTTTCAATTCCTCATAGGTATTCTAAAAACCCATCGAATATAGAATACATCAGCATTCATAAAAATACAATATTTGAGAAAACTTTTGTGAAAATCTCGAAAATCAACCTGAAACCGCTAATTACCTACAAACATAAAAATCGTCAACCCCCAGAGTTTTTTAAACTTCTTTAAAATTTGTCTTATAATTATCTCTGATTTTCCTTTAGTTTTTCCTTCTTCTATACCTTCGTCCCTTATCATCTTTCCTATTTCCGTCAACCTTATCATCTCCTTTAATTTTTTTCTGCTAGTTTCATCTCCGAATTTATCCGATGACTACCTGCTCTAATACTCCCCCTTCTCCAAGTGGAAGTAAAGAGCAGCTACGTCCCTGGATAACGATTTCTAAGCATCAGGTGGAGCCAAAACTCCATCTGATGCCAAGAACTCTGTTTATCTAGTAGAGCATATAACAAGCTCAAACTTTGAAGTTTATTTTCACTGTCTTCGAGATTATTTGTAAGCTCTATACTTTCAATTGCCCTCTCGCTCCTGCTACCCTTTCCACTCATAAGCGGCAGCATCGTGAGTATGAGTATATCTTCATTGCTTAATTTTTCTCTTCTTTCTATCTTTTTCTTTAAATATTCAAGCTTTTCATCCCCATCAAATTGTTTCATGTAAACTGCCTCTACTCCGTACTTTATAGTACCTGCATCTATATATTCATCTGCACTTTCTATATCTGCAGAATATATCACAACAGTTCTAACCTTTTTCTTATCCCTGTAAAAAAGCGAGGCATCGTAATATAAAAATCTCTTTATATCATCTCTTTTATCGGTAGTTTGAAACTCAAAATGGAGATAATTCCCATTATCAGTATAAAATAAATAGTCAGTATAACCAGTTTTTATTTCTATATTCTTTATTTCCGTCTCTGCAGGGAGCAATTATTTTAGTATCTATTTTAAAAAAATTTACTGCACTCTGCCCGAATATACCAAGTGCTTTTTTAAGTACTGCGTCCTCAACTTTATTATAATCCACAGCAATCATCTCTTTCCACTAAAATATAAAATTTAGTATTAGTTTTGCCATGAATTACAATTCTATACAAACTTATGTTCTTTTTCATTGCATACAGAAATAAAATAAAAAGTACCCCCATCCATTATAACTAATAGATTATGATACTTTAAAAATAAATAACAAAGTTTAAAGTCTAAATATCAATTATTGTTATATTCGAAGTATACATTGATTTTTCTTTTGAAATAGTCCGTAATCAATATCTACAGCTAGATATTGATAGCAAAATTAATCTATTTATCCAAAAACAGCTATTTTGAATTTTGTATTTATATAGAATTCAATCTATAATACATCTTACAAGTTATGATACATCTTACAAGTTATGATGGAAAGAAGTAATTAAGTACGTTGCAAAGAGAGTCAGTGGTTGGTGTAAACTGTCTGATGTGCTTTATGAAATACATTCCTGAGCTGTAGGCTGAAATTTTTTAAAGTAAGTTGATCCGGTTAACTCTCGTTAAGAGTAAGAGATGAGCAATAAATTTATTTGTTCAAGTAGGGTGGTACCACGATTATTTCGTCCCTTAATCGCAGGTGCTTTTTTTATTTTTCAAATTTATTTTGCTCAAGTAGGGTGGTACCGCGACTTTTTCGTCCCTTGTGTAGGGGCGTTTTTTTGTACAATTTTTGAGTAATTTCAATTAATATTTACCATATCACTTTAGTACTAAATACTTTTACAGTGTACACTGTAATTCTGTACATTGTCACTGTACAGAAAACACTTGCAGCTGTAACTTACTACTGAAACTTGTAAAAACTATATAATGCGTGCGTTATTCACTATGAATTGTAAACCATGAATTGTGCATTGTGTATTGCGAACTGTGAATTAAATAAATAGGGGGTTTTAAAATGAACGTATCTTTAATAATCATCATCTGCTATATATCCATGTTATTTGTAATAAGTTTTATTGCTAAAAAGAAAGCTCAAGGTGGCGGCGAAAGCTATACTTTAGCCAGTAGACAGCTTACAACTCCACTTGTAACCTGTTCACTTATAGGCCTTGCTATTGGCGGTGCTTCAACCATAGGGGTCGCTGAACAAGCTTACGATGTAGGACTTTCAGCAGGTTGGTACTGCACAGCCTGGGGAATCGCAGCTATAGTTATGGGTCTTGCAGCTGCAAGTAAATATAGGGAATTCAATGTATCTACTGTTCCTGAATTATTTTCAAAATTTTATGATGAAAAAGGTGTTGCTGTCTGTGTAGCATGCCAGATAATTATTCTCATTGTAGTTGTATCTCTTCAATACATTGCAGGTGGAGCTATTTTATCCTCACTTTTGCCTGGTATATTCACTATAAAAACAGGTATGATAGTAAGTGCTTGTGTATTTGTTGGTATAACCTTTATAGGAGGAATGTGGTCTGCCGGATTATGTAATTCATTTAACGTTCCTTTAAAATATACAGGAATTATACTATGTACTATATTAGCTGTATCAAAAAGCGGAGGAATTCAGAATATAAAACTTCATCTTCCTCAAAGTGTACCTTATTTCAGCCCTATTAAAGGAGTTGGTACATGGGTAATTTTAGGTTGGATACTTGTTATGACTACACAAGTTTTGTCTATGCAGGGTCCTGTACAATTGGCTTTTGCTGCTAAGGATGCAAAGACTGCAAAAAAGAGCTTTATACTTGGTGGCCTTCTCATGATTCCAATAGGTTTTTTATGTGCTCTTATAGGTATGGCTGCAAGAACTACTTTTCCTCATGTAAGTGCTACTATGGCACTTCCTAAAATGATTTTGTCATTAAACCCTGTAGCAGCTGGAATAACTTTAGCAGCACTCTGGGCAGCAGATGTTTCTACAGCTTGCAATTTGCTTTTAGGTGCATCTACCTTATTTACAAATGACATATACAAAAAATATATAAATCCTAAAGTAAATGATAAAAAACTTTTAATAATGACTAAATCCTCTGTAGTTCTTTTAGGTATATTTACTTTTATACTTGCCCTTTCCATGTCAGGTATATTAAAAACTATATCCATGGGCTTAAGTCTTTCCACTGCATTTACACTTATATTTCTATTTACCATGTTTGCTCCTAAACTTTGCAAAAAAAGTTCTGCTTTTTTCACTACCCTTGCAGGAGTAGTAGCCCTATTTTTATGGCAGCTAATACCTTCCTTTAGAATATTTCCTCATGTAATATTCATGGAATGGCTTGTATGCCTTGTAACCTTTATACTTACATCAGTACTTGATAAAAGATCAATTATGAATATAGCTGCCATAGATGAAATAAATGAAATGGTGTAAAAAAGTAAGGAGGTAACCCTCCTTACTTTTTTACACTCAATCAATTATAGTACCTGGATTTAAAATCTCATTTGGATCAAATACCTTTCGTATACCCTTCATAATTTCAAGCTCTCGTTTTGTAAACTGCAGCGACATATGTTTCTTTCTTGTTTTTCCTGTACCATGTTCTGCTGTTATTGTTCCGCCATATTTTAGTGCAGTTCTGTACATTTCCTCTTTTAACTCTTCATAATAGGAAGGAAGTTTACCGTTATCCCCCATAATAAAATTGTGTATATTTCCATCTGCTATATGTCCTAAAGACAAAATATGATTCCCATATTTCTCTCCAAGTGCCGTTATGTCATCAAAAAAATCCGGTACAGTTGAAGGCGGAACTGCTATGTCAAGTGCATCTGCTATATTGTCCTTATAAGGACCATATGCATTGCTCCTTATTGCCAAAATATTTCTCTGCTCCTTTGTAGTTTCCGCTATTATACTATCTACTGCATTATGTTCTTCACATATTTCTACAATTTTTTCGCTGCTGGCATAAAGTGCATCTTCTGTAGGCTCATCAATCATAAAAATTAAATCTACAGATCCTTTATTTGCAGGCCACTTAGTTCCAAGCTGCTGTGCAGCATTTTGTGCAATAATTTTATCCATATATTCCACAGCAAGCGGTGTAATTCCCTCTTGAAGTATACAAGGTACTGCATCACAAGCTTCACGTCTTGTATCAAAAGAAACCAAAAGTGTTCCATTATACTTATTTTGTGCATAAAGCTTTAATGTTACTTTTGTAATTATTCCTAAAGTTCCTTCACTTCCAATCATCATATGTAAGAGATCATAGCCCATATTGTTTTTTATAAGCTTTCCTCCTACATTCACTATTTCACCTGTAGGTAAAACTACTTCCAAAGCTTTAACATGATTTCTCATGATTCCATGCTTTACTGCTTTTGTGCCGCCAGCATTTGTTGCTACCATACCGCCAATTTGAGCTCCTTCATCCCCAGGATGTATAGGAAAAAATAGTTTGTCCTGTTTATTTAGTTCTTCTAGTAAATCAGCTAGGGTAGCTCCTGCTTCAATTGTAATCATCAAATTTTTTTCATCAAATTCAACAATTTTATTCAATCTTTCAAGAGATAAAATTATGCTGGATTCTGTAGGAATAACTCCTCCAACTACTCCTGTACCGCCGCCCCTTGCAACTACAGGTGTCAAAGTCTTATTTGAATATTTTAATATCTCTGATATCTCTTCTGCAGAACCAGGTTTAACTACTACACAGTCCTTACATGCTTCTGGACGAAGCAGAGGTTCTGTCTCATCATAAAGATATCTCTGCATCTTAGACAAATCATATGTAATCCAATCTTCTCCCACAATACTTTTTAAACTTTCAATTATTTCACTTTTCAATGTTATTTCCCCCTTTTTATTTGACAAATTCTTTCATCTGGTCTTTTATTTAGCTCAACTTTCGCACATATGAAATTTGGGCTTAATATAAGAAAATTGCGAAACAATGAATTCACAATGAATTGTACATTATGCATTGTGAATTAGTTTAGCAGTACCCAATTAAGCAAAATAAGTAAAAAAATATATCAGCTTATCTTCAACTGATATATTTTAACGTATAAAAAAACAGCTCTTTTCGCTGGGGCGAAAAGTCTGCCGCGGTACCACCCATTTTTTTTACTTAATTAACATAACGGTTAAAAAACCGATTAGACCTACTAAACATTCAGCCTACAGCTCCAGGGTGAGTTTCAATATGTATATTTATGGGTTTTCACCTTACCCCACTCTCTGTAAAAAAAATATTAACATATCTAATTAATCCTATCATAGCTTTTATCTTTAAAGATGAGTTTACTATAAGTTTTGGTTACTGTCAATAGCCTAAAAATAAATTTTTTTGTAATAGTCAATCTCGCTTATAGTGTACTCTTAGCTATCCTCTATTTGCATACAAAATTCATATAAACTTGAGTTTTTGTATACATTAATGGTATAATAAAAAACATTAGTAAGTTTTCTTTAAACTTAATAATGTTTTAAGGGGGAAAATACATTGAATAAAAAAGCCTTATCTGTTATTATAGCGTTTGCGTTAGTAGGTTCTACTTTCAGCAATGTTTTCGCTTCTTCAGCCAGTACGTCTGAAGAATTAACACAAACTCAAAATAACAAAAAGGAGCTTCAGGTAAAAGTTGATACTTTAAATAAGCAAATTGATGGAGTAATCGAAAAAATTGAAAGCAATAAAAAAGATATGAATACTATTGCTAAAAACATTAAAAATACACAGATCAAATTGTCAAAAGCACAAGATGCTTCAAAATCGCAAAATGATTTATTTAAAAAAAGAGTAAAAGCTATGTACACAACCGGTACAAATGGTTATCTCCAGGTACTTTTATCTTCAAACAACTTAAGTGATTTTATATCCAGAGTTGACTCAATCACACGCGTAATGAAATTCGATAATCAAGTTATTACAAAACTAAAACAAAATGAACAAGCTATACAAAGTCAGCAAAAAGCTTTAAGTGCTGAAAATACTAAGCTACAATCTTTAAAAGTAAGTAATGAATCTACTTTATCAAAATTAAATAATGACATACAACAACAAAAAGAACTATTAAGCCAGGCTACCGCAAAGGAACAGCAGTTAATAGCTCTTCAAACTGCTCAGAAGGCTCCTCAAATACCTGAAATAAGAACTTCTTCACCTACCTTATCTCGTGGTGGTTCAGGTTCACTTTCATACTCACAAGCACTTACCATGGAGGCAACTGCATATTGTGGAGATGCTATCACAGCATCAGGTTCTGCAACTGTAAGAAATCCAAATGGATACAGCACTATTGCTGTTGATCCTCGAGTTATTCCATTGGGGACAAAAGTTTATGTAGAAGGATATGGATATGCCGTAGCTTGTGACACCGGTGGAGCTATAAAGGGAAATATAATAGATTTATTTGTAAATTCGGAGTCAGAAGCAGAAAACTGGGGTAGAAGATATGTTACTGTATATATACTTAATTAATATGTACAGGTAGTATTGTGCTGCTATTTTACCTAAAAGGTAAACACTTGGGGAGGTTTCTCTCCCCTACCTTACGAGAAATACATATTTATCATCTTAACATATAATAAATCATATGCCTGTAAAGTTTAGGTATCACCTCAAAGGAATAAGGCACATTTAATCTTTCAGTATATTTGTGCAGGTCTTTTCCCTGCCCACCAAAAATCACTACAGGAATATTTAGCTTAGACAGTTCTTTTACTGGAAGTTTATATATTATGTCATATCCAACTATATTCGAAATCAATTCAGCAAGTGGTATATCTGGGTTAATTCCTGTATAACTTGCATCAGATATACCCATAAAATAATTAGTTTTTATAATGCTTTCCTGAAATTTTTCTTCTGCATACTTAATTGTACTATCTACAGCATTTATAAATTTACCATCCTCACTATTTTCAGCTTTTAAATGTTTATGCGGATAATAAGGAGGAATAAATGAAATTATAATCATAGGTCTCTTATTTTCGTATAGCTCATAAGTTGCCTTTACTATATTTATAGCTATAGTTTGGTTATCCAATTTCTCATTTTTCCATTCTTTTACCTTTTCATCTATGTACTTTTCAAAATTCTTATGTGTGCTTTTAACTTCATATAACATCTCTTTATAAGTGATTACACAAGCTTCTGCATCATCAAATTTCAATTTCTGTGAGGATCTTTTTGTAAATTTTTCTCTCTTTTTTGAAATATCCTTCAAAACATTCTCAAAAGCATTCTGAGCCAGTTCTTTCAAACTAGCTAGTATTTCATCATAAGATGCCTGAAGAGTCAATATATTATAATATGCAGTGGAATACAATGGGCTCTGTACGGAATACATCTCCTTTAAATCCATTTGCTTTAAACACATAGGCGGCGGAGTTACAGTATCATAAACACTGTCTGAGAGATCTGGATTACATTCCATTAATTTGTTTATCTCTGAAACTAGCAAATTTGGATTTAATCCTCTTAAAGACTCCCCTACATGAGTTTCTTTTCCCACACAAAAAAATAAAGGCATAATTTTACCTACACTACCTATGTATAATCTTTTGCTTCCTTTTTCTCCTCTTTCAGGTATACTTGGCTCTGATATTATCATGCCACAGTAATTGTACTTTCTCTCTTCCTTTAATTTAAGAAGAAATGGTGCTGCAGCAATCATTCCTTCGGAGTTGCTTTCTTCACCGGGAACTACTAAAAGCAATAAGTTTCCCTTAAAGTTTCTCGCTTTACTGAATTCTCTTAAAAGTTCCATATTGAGGGCCACTCCAAACTTCATATCCGCAGTTCCCCTTCCAAATATCCAATCTCCTGATTTAAAATCCGCCATGGCATCTTCATCTAACTTCAATTCTGAAATTCTTTTAGTACATTTATCTACATCAAAAGCCATAGATTTTAAATGCCCAAATTCTTCTACTCCAACTACATCTAAATGTCCTGAAAGTATAAATGAATTTGGTGAATTTTCCTTGCCATTTACTACTGCCCATACAAAGCTTCTTCTTAAAGGATCATTTTCGATTTGCTCTATACCCAAATTTTCAGGATTGTCCTTAAAATAAGGTATCTCCAAAATTTTTTCATATATTTTTTCTGCTGCCACACACTCTTCTTTTGTACCAGATATGCTTGGCACAGATATTAGTTTCCTCATTGTATCATATACATTTTTCTTAAAACTCATTTTTGGCCTCCTCAATATAGCTTGAAATTTTCAATTATATCTAAGTATATCATTATTTTTATATAGATGTTAATTTGCAACAAAAAAAAATGAATTCAAACACATAATTTGTTGAATTCATTTTTTTATCAATTTTACAAGTACTTTTTACAATAATGACTTATCAGGAGTTACAATTATTTTTACGTGCTTTTTCTTTTCAGGTCCTGTAAGTGTTTCAAATCCTTCCTTTACAATGTCATCAAGCACTATTCTCTTTGTAATATATCCGTCTGTGTTTATCCTTCCATCATTCATAAGTGCTATTGTAGAAGGAAATTCATGTCTATATGCAAGAGTACCAACTACCTTCTTTTCTGTAAATACAAGATCATTTGGATTGATTTCTGCATTTTTCTCCCATACGCTGGTTATTACCGCAGTACCTTCATATTTTAAAGCTTGAATTGCCGTATTAATCCCTACATTTGCACCTGTTGTTTCAAAAGCTGTATCTACACCCACGCCGCCTGTAAGTTTTTTAATTTCTTCAATTACATCTACCTCATTTGGATCTAAAACTACATCTGCTCCAAATTTCTTAGCATATTCCTGTCTTACAGATTTTCTCTGAAATACAATTACAATTCTTGCCCCTGCTGCCTTTAAACACTGAATAGTTGCAAGTCCTATAGGTCCTGCACCTAAAACCAAAGCAGTATTTCCTGTAGTAAAGTTTCCAACTCTTAGAGAATGAAGGGCAACTGCCATAGGCTCAACAAGTGCAGCCTTCTCATAGTCCATAGTATCTGGTATCTTATGGACAAAATCTTCAGGAAATACTGTATATTCAGCAAATCCACCACCGCTTCCACAAAGTCCATGAAATCCCAAGGCTTCACATAAATTATATTTTCCTTCAAGACAAGCAGGACACTTTCCACAAGCAACTATAGGTTCTACAATAACTCTATCTCCTGCCTTAAATTTTGTAACCTTGCTGCCTATTTCAACTACTTCACCTGAAAACTCATGTCCTAAAACTACTGGTGCTGTACTCTTGCTTAAAGGATGTGGTGTACCTACTGGAATAAATATAGGTCCTCCTAAATATTCATGTAAGTCAGAACCACATATACCACACCATTTCACTCTAATTTTTACAGCATTTTCTTTTACCTTAGGTTCTTCAATTTCCTCTACTCTTACATCTTTTTTATCATACCACAATACAGCTTTCATAATTATCTCTCCTTTTTATAATAGTATGGCAATATTAAAGTTTACATATACCTGTTAATATATTCACTATATTTTATAAGCAAAAGTCATACCAAAAGCAAAGAAGCTGTTAAAAATGCATTCAAAGGTACTATGTGTCATTATGGTACATAGTTAGTGTCCTATTTTGAAAATTCTATTTTTTTCTGGTCATTTTGACACACTTTTTATTCCATACTTTTTCATTTTTCTGTACATGGTAGATCTACTGATATTTAAAGATTTTGCAGCTTTTAATATATTTCCCTTACACTTTTCAAGTGCATTTTCAATGTTTTCTTTTTCTAAAACATCCATTGGAAGCACGCTAATATTTACTGGATCGGAGTAGACATTTTTTTCATAAACTTCTTTTTCTAAATGATCCAAAGGAACCATCTTATCCTCACTTAAATAATAATCCCTCTCTATTACATTTCTAAGTTCTCTAACATTTCCAGGCCAATCATAAGCTTTAATCTTTTCTATGTATGCTTTTTCCACTACTTTCTTCTTGCACAAACTTTTAGAATTCAATTCTTCCATAAAATATTTAATTAAAAGCTCTATGTCTTCTTTTCTTTCCCTAAGTGGGACAGTTTTTATATTCATCACACTCAATCTATAGTAAAGGTCACTTCTAAAATTTTTCTTTCTAATTTCATCCTTAAGCACCCTGTTTGTAGCTCCTATTATCCTTACACTTAGCTGTTTTTCATAAGTTCCTCCAACTCTTGTAATTTTATTATTATCAAGAACCCTTAAAAGCTTTGACTGTATATCAAGGGGAAGCTCTCCTACTTCATCCAAAAAAATAGTTCCTCCATCTGCTAATTCAAACTTTCCAGGCTTTCCTTGCTTTAAAGCTCCCGTAAAAGCTCCTTTTTCATAACCAAAAAGCTCACTTTCTACAAGTTCTCTAGGTATAGAACTACAATTTATAGCTACAAAAGGGCCTTCACATCTTTCACTATAATTGTGAATAGATTGAGCTAAAAGTTCTTTTCCAGTGCCACTTTCCCCTTCTATTAAAATATTGCATTCACTTCTTGCTGCTTTTTTAGCAAATTTTATTATTTCTTTCATTTTAGAATTAACAGTAACTATATCGTCAAATTTATAGGAAGCCGTATATCCCATAACTTTTTTAACAAGCTTGTGATAATATTTACATTCTCTAAAAGTTATAACTATTCCCATTATTTTATTTTTCACTTTCATTGCCAATACACTTATAAGGCATTTGATTCTACTACCTTCGACATAAAAATCACATTCTATATCATTACAATTATCTGCCCTGCCATTTAATATATTTTTAAAATCCACATTATGTATAATACTCGTAATATTCAATTTTATTGCTTTTTCACTCTTCATATTTAAAATATTTAATGCCTTATCATTTATCTTCTTTATATTTAATTTGTTATCAAGTACAATCATGCCTTCTGTTACTGAGTCAAAAGTGGTATTCATAAGTTTATTTGAAATAGTAAGATCAAATTGAGTTTCTATAGCGTGAGCTGCTACTGTAACAATACCCAAAGTATGCAAATGCGCATCATAATAATTTCCTGACATATTAATACACCCTACTACATCCCCATCTTCACTGTGAATAGGTGCTGCAGAACATGTCCAAGAATGCTGTTTTACGCCATAATGTTCTGCTCCAATAGTTTGTATCGGCTTGTCCAAATACAGTGCAGTACCTATAGCATTAGTTCCTACTTCCCTTTCCGTCCAGAGAGAACCTACTACAAATTTCAATTTATCTGCTCTTTTCAGTATTTTACTATCCCCTAATGATTCTATAACATATCCTTCTTTATCCACTAACATAATTACAAATCCAGACCCTGCTACAATATCATATAGGCTTTTTACTACAGGTTTTGCAATAGAAATTAGATCTTCATTTTGTTCCAGTCGATAAGTAATACTGTCTCCTGTAAGAATACTATTTCCTCTACCGTTTAAGGGATCTACTTCATAATTTTTGCACCTTTGCCAGGATTCAGCAATTTCAGGCCGTACTGCACTATTTAAATATCCTTCTTCTATAAAATCTTTCCAGGCCTTAGCTATAAATTTTATATAGTTTTCCATAAGCATCACCTAATTAATTAAAAGTTTTTCCAGTAAAATTTCATATATTGGTTCAGACTTTAATATATAAGCAGTCAAATAAGAAACTACTGCAATAATAGTATTATATAAAAAGGGATTTTATTACATAATACTACATATTTATTATTGATTAATATTTCCATTAAAAAAACTATAAAAATAATGTTTTCTCAATAAAAAACTAAAATATTCTACTTTATTAGATACCTTTCACTTAATTTTATCATTTCTTTTCTCACATTATTCTCATGAACTTTATCTACAATCACCATTAAATAGTCTCCACAATAGATAACTGTATTACCTTTTGGTATTATCTCTTCTTCTCCTCTTTTAAGCATTACAATAAGAGCTTTTTCTGGAAATTTAACTTCCTTTATTTTTTTACCTTCAATAAAAGATCCCATACAAACTGGTATTTCAAGCATGGTTTTTCCACTTTGTTTTTCATTTTTTTCATTTTTCTGAAGCATTTTTCCAAGTAAAAGTTCATATACAGGTTTTGAATTTATAACATCTGACACAACATAAGAAGTTATACTTACAACTGATGCTGATAAAAGGTTGGTAAAAGAACCTGACATTTCTGTAATAAGTATAATTCCTGTAATTGGAGATTTTACAACAGCTGAAAAATATCCTGCCATCCCAAGAATCATAAAATTATTTATATAACAATTTTGTAATCCTAAAAAAATATGAATAAATTGTCCATAAATATTTCCTATGAGTGCACCTATAACTAAAAGAGGCAAAAATATACCCCCTGGAGCTCCAGAGCCATAAGATGTCATTGTAAATAAAAATTTTCCTACAAGTATTAAAATTAAAATTCCAATAGTAAAATTAGATTTTGTAAGAGAAATTACAAAATCATTTCCACCTCCTAAAATCTGTGGAAGTATAAGTCCTACTACACCTGCTATTAAAAAAGCAACTATTGGTTTTGTTTTTGAATTAAGCCACTTTTGAGAATTATATATATCCTGGAATTTCAAAAGTGAATAATTAAATACCCAGCCAAATACAGCAAGTATAACTCCAAGTATTATTATATAAATATAATTCTTAAGTGGCATAGCTATTATATTTTTAAAATTAAAAACTGGATTAGCTCCCAAAACTTCTCTAGCTATAAAATCAGAAGTTATGGAAGCTGTTAAGGCTGACATTAAAATTATGGGAGAAAAATTTTTATGAATTTCTTCTAAAGCAAATATACATCCTGCAAGAGGTGCATTAAAAGCTGTTGCAAGTCCTGCACTAGCACCTGATGTTATTAAAATTTTCTTTTCTGCATCATCTTTTTTTAATATCTCTCCAATTCCTTGTCCTACTGCCGCACCTATTTGTATAGAAGGTCCTTCTCTACCAAGAGATAATCCTGCTCCAATGGATATAACTCCTCCTACAAATTTACCTAGTATTACTTTCCACCAATTCATGCTGAACCGTCCTATTAGTATTCCTTCTACCTGTGGTATTCCACTTCCAGAATTCATAGGATTTTTATGTACTATGGTTCCAACCATATATCCCGAAACTATAAGGATTATTACCCAAATGGGTATAAACCATATATTTTTAAGCTCAAATGAATAAATAAAACGAGCAAATTGTATAGCTTTTTCCAACAAATATCTATAAGATACACATATTATTCCAGAAATAATTCCCACAATTATACTTTCCATAACTATTTTTATTCTAAAATCATGCCAATTTCCTATTATATCTATAGTATTCTGTTTCATTTTAATCACCTACCATTGTTTAAAATATTTACGGTTTCATTTTACCACAATAATAAAGCTTTTAAAAATAGAATACATATTAGACGTAATTTGCTTTTAAGTAAATTATTAAATATAATACTAATATAACACTGTACTACAGGTTTTCTAACTTGAAAATTGGCTTATGTGCAAAGATATTTCTACAATATAGTATAAGTTTAAATTTCAGTTGGAAACTCTATATTTAAAATATAATTGGAGGAAAATTATGATTGAATTATTAGGGGTAAACAAGAGCTACAATTCATCTTCAAAAGCAGTAGACAATCTAAATCTAAGTATACCCGATGGAGAAATATTTGGATTTATAGGTCCAAATGGTGCTGGAAAAACTACCACCATAAAAATCATGACAGGAATAATAAAAGCAGACAGTGGAACTGTAAGAATAAACAACATAGACATAAATGAAAAAACTATAGAGGCCAAATATCAATTTGGTTTTGTACCTGACAGCCCGGATATGTTTTTAAGACTTAAAGGGATAGAATATTTAAATTTCATGGCAGATATATATGGAGTTAAATCTGAAGAAAGAAGATCTAAAATTAAAAATTTATCCAAAAGGTTTGAAATATCAAATGCTTTAGGTGACCAGATTCAGAGTTATTCCCACGGCATGAGGCAAAAAATAATAATTATAGGTGCTCTAATCCACAATCCAAGTGTTTGGATATTAGACGAACCTATGACAGGACTTGATCCTAAATCCTCCTATACATTAAAAGAAATGATGAAAGAACATGCAAGTGCAGGAAACACCGTATTTTTTTCAACTCATGTTTTAGAAGTGGCAGAGAAATTATGTGATAGACTTGCAGTTGTAAACAAAGGCTCCCTCTCATTTTCCGGAACTTTTCAAGAATTAAAAAATAAGTTCAATGAAAATGAAAGCCTGGAAAATATTTTCTTGGAGATGACTGGTAATGAATAAGTATATAGTTTTAACTAAAGTATTGTTAAAAAACGGAAGTAATTCTGCAAGTATGAAAAAAAATAATAAAATTAGAAAAGCAGCCCTTTGGATAATCATTTTACTGGCTCTCTTACCTACTATAAAACTATTTTCTCTTTTTGTGTCCTCAGCTTATGACTATCTCTACAAAATAGGTCAACAGGGCTTAATTTTATCTCTTGGCATATCTTTTACAAGTATATTTATATTCTTCTTCGCCATACTTTACTCTATAAATGTACTATATTTTTCAAAAGATATAGACCTTCTGCTGCCACTGCCTTTAAAGCCTTGGGAAATTCTACTTTCCAAGTTCACTGTAATACTCATATATGAATATCTTACTGAAATTTTTATACTACTTCCTATTTTGCTAGTGTATGGATACAAAAGCAGTGGGGGACCACTTTATTTTACATACAGTGCAGTACTATTTTTAATAGTACCTATTATACCTATAGCTGCAGCTTCAATTTTAAATATGATAATAATGAGCTTTACAAATATAGGCAAACACCGTGATATATTAAAAATTTTAGGTGGAATTTTTGCAATGTTATTTGCAATAGGTTTAAATGTAGTACTTCAAAAAATGACTGTATCATCCCAAAATTATGGAAACATATTCAGGATGATAAATGAAGGAAACAATTCTCTAGTATCTCTTTCAAACCGGTTTTTTCCAGGGAGTACATTGTCTGCAAGTTCTCTAGTATATAGTTCAAACTTTAGGGGATTTGAAAACTTAATTTTATTTATAGTGTTAAATATTCTTGTAATTTTACTATTTTCAGTACTCGGTCAATATTTGTATTTTAAAGGTGCTCAAGGCGGCAGTGAAATTTCTGCAAAGAGAAGAGAACTGGATTATTCAAAATTAAATAAAACTTCCTCTACAAATTCTAAGTTTAAAGCTCTACTACTTCAGGAAATTAAATCTATTTTCAGAACACCCGTGTATTTTATGAATTGCATCTTAGCAAATATTATAATACCTATTGTACTTTTTATACCATTTTTAGTTCGACCGGATTCTTTTCACGAATTAAATGTTCTAGTGAATATTAAGGTAACCTCAACTACTACAATGATTTGTATCGTAATATCTCTAGCTGCAGGATTAATTTTGGGAGCTTCCAATTCCATAACTTCCACAGCCATATCAAGGGAAGGAGAAAACATATTTGTAAAAAAATACTTACCAGTTTCCTACAGTACTCAAATTATGGCAAAAGTGATTTCTGGTGTTCTTGTTGGAATTACAAGCATATTTCTAATCTTAATAGGATTGACTTTACTTGTAAAACTGCCTATATACTTCTCAGTTATTTCACTTTTAGTTAGTTTTATAGGAATACTGCTTACCTCCATGACTGGAATTTTAATTGATTTGAGATTTCCAAAGCTGCACTGGGATAACGAAGTAAAAGCTGTAAAACAAAATTTCAATACCTTTATAAATATGATAATTAGCTTTATATTCACAGGTATATTAATATTTTCAATGATTAATTTTTACAGCTACATAAATGAAGTCGCTGTCTTGGGACTTTGCATAATAATAGCAGCAAATTTTATACTGTATAAAGCTGTAAATTCAAAGGGAATCTCTATGTTTGAAAATATAGAAATATAAAATATTTATAAAAAAAGTATGTAATCAATTAAGATCACATACTTTTTTTATATTAATCTATTACTTTAACTTTATCTCCGTTATTTAAGAATGTTTGTCCCGAAGTTATTATCTTATCACCAGCTTCTATGTTAGAAGATGTTATTTCAGTAACTTTATCGTTTGAAAGTCCCGTAGTTACAGCTATTTTCTTTACTTTATTGCTCCTTACTGCAAACAAATATGGGACTCCATTTTCAATTTTTACAGTTTCATTGGGTACTGTCATTACATTATTTTTAACCTGATCAGGAAATGACACTTTTGAATACATTCCTGATGTTAACCTCGCATCTGAATTAGATATTCTTACTTTAATCAGATATTGCTGAGTTTTGCTGTCTGCATTAGGTGTTATAGTATCTATAGTTCCTGTCAATTTTTTACCTGAAAGAGAAGGAATTGTTACAGGTATAGACTGTCCAACTTTAATTTTTGAAAGCATAGAATCTGGCACATTTACTTCAGCCATAATTGAACTTGAATTTACTATGGTTACGGATGCCTGAGCACCTGAAGTAATTTCTCCCTGGTGTATATTCACAGCAGATACAACACCAGAAATAGGTGATTTAATTACAGTATCATCAATTTGACTTTGAATTGATTTTAATCCAGCTTGTGCCTGATTTACTTGAGCCTGAGCTACTTCCACCGATTGAGGTCCAACTTTTTGCCTGGTCAAGTCTAAGTTTTGCTGTGCTGCAGAAAGTGAAGCTTCTGCATTCTCCAATTTTGTAGTAGCATTGTCTAAATCCTGTTTTGGTGCAGCCCCTGCAGAATATAAGCTTTGCTGCCTATTATAACTATTTTTAGCATCATTATAATTTATCTGTGCCGTATTTAATGCCTGCTGCTGCTGCACAATCTGCTGTTCAACTCCAGAACTTTTAGTTTTATCTAGATTTGCTTTTGCAGATTGTATACTTGCCTGCTGCTGTTGAAGCTGTGCCTGCAGTGAAGTTGAATCAAGAGTAAAAAGTATATCTCCAGCTTTTACAGTACTACCTACTTTTACGTTTAAATCTTTAACTTTGCCTGGTGTTTTAGGAGATATAGATACATCTTTATCTGAATTTAATTTTCCCGAATAATCTACAGTTGTTGTCAAAGAATCTAATTTTGCTTCAGCAACATTTACATTTTGAATTTTATTTTGTGACTCTACTTTTTTATTTTTAATTACGTTATGAACTATAGCAGCTACCATTAAAACTACTAATAAAACAACTACTATCTTTACAATATTTTTTTTGGATTTTAAAACGCTAAATTTCATAAATTACACCTCCTGCATTTCTGGCTGTTTTTTTCTTTTTTTAAATATACGATTCTTCAAATTGTCCATCATCAAGTAAATTATAGGTAATATTATAGGAGTAAAAATAGTTGATGCAATCATTCCTCCAATAACTAAGACAGCCATACTTGATTTCAATTCACTGCCTTCACCTATAGATAAAGCTGCTGGCAGCATGCCCACAATCATAGTTAAAGAAGTCATCATTATAGGTCTTAATCTTCTTTCACCAGACTCAATTAATGCTTCTCTTAAACTATATCCACGTTTTATGAGAGTATTAGTATAATCAATCAATAAAGTACCATTTTTAGAAGCTAATCCATCAAGCATTATAAGTCCTATTAAGGACATCATATTTAAAGTTTTACCCGTAATAGCAAGTATTCCAAAAGCTCCAACAAGTGCACAAGGCAGTGACAACATTCTTATAAATGGTGTTAAGAAGGATTCGTAAAGTACAACAAGTATCATGTAAATAAGTATTAATGATACTCCCAGTGCTTCTCCAAGAGAAGTAAAACTGTCTCCCATACTCTTCTGATCCCCACCAAATTGAATTTTATAACCTTCTGGTACAGATAGTGACTTTAATTTTTCACCTATCTGCTGACTTATAGTTCCAAGAGACCTTCCTTCAATATTTGCAGAAACTGTAGCTACATCCTGTCTATCCTTTCTGGATATAGATTGCGGGCTATTAGTTCTTACTATAGATGCAACTTCACTTATTGGTATAGATTGTCCAGATTGACTTAACACTTTTATTCCACTTATATCTGAAGGAGTTTTTATGTCACCATCGTGAAATTTCACTTTTATATCATAATCATCATCACTAGTACTATATGTCCCAGCAGAAGAACCTTGAATTGCTGTCCTAAGTGTAGATGATATATCTGATATGGATACACCATATTGTGCTGCTGCTAACTTGTCTATTTTAATTCTAAGTTCGCTTTGACTTGCATTTGTAGAATTACCTACATCTGTAATTCCCGGAATACCTTTTATTATTTGCTCTACCTTATTTGATATTTCAGTTACAGTGTCCGTATTATTTCCTAATATTTCAATAGATATAGGCTTACTTGAACCTGATCCTCCAGCTTCGGATTCACTCACAGAGAAATCTGTTCCGGCTAAAGTTGCATTTCCCCATTTTCTAACTTGTTTTGCCACTTCAGTTTGAGATCTTTTTCTATCATTTTTAGGATAAAGAGTTACATACATAGTTGCAGAATTTGAAGAACTATCCATCATTACGCTGCCACTCATAGACCCTACCATGGAATAATATGTACTAACTTCAGGTACACTATGTAAATAGTTTTCTACTTGTTTAACTTTCTTGTCCATTTCATTTAAACTGGTTCCAGAATCAAAATTCATGCTTATACTAAAATTACTCTCGTCTGTAGTTGGCATAAGTTCTGTTCCTATAGCACCTATAGGTATCAATGCAATAGTCGCTACTAATACCACTGCACTTATGGCAAGTACCCTTTTTCTATGATCCAGACACCATATAAGAAATCTTTTATAGTTAGCTGTTATATTATCCATAGAATTTGAAATTCCATTAAGTATTCTATAAAATATGCTTCGTTTAAATTTACTTTTTAACATTCCTGATTTTGCTTGTCTATTTTCTTCTGTTTTAAGAAGTCTTGATGCCAGCATAGGAGTTATAGTAAATGCTACAAATAAGGAAAATAGCGAGGCAAAAACTATAGTAAGCCCGAACTCCCTAAAGTAAGTTCCTACCATACCTGTCATAAAGCAAACAGGAAGATATACAACTACATCACAAAGAGTTATGGCAATAGATGCAAGTCCTATTTCTTTACGTCCATCTATAGCTGCAGATTGTGGATCTTTTTTCATAGCCAGATGCCGCTGTATGTTATCTAGTACAACAATCGAGTCATCTACAAGAGTACCTACACAAAGAGATAATCCCATAAGAGACATTATATTCATAGTAAATTTCATAACATACATCATAAAGAAAGTTGCAATAAGAGACGTTGGTATGGCTACAAGTATTACAAGTGAAGATCTCCAGCTTTTTAAGAATATTAGTAAAACTAGAGCAGTTGTTATTACACCTTCTATTAAAGTATGCTTTATTTGAGAAATAGAAGAATTTATAAACGTAGTACTGTCATATGCTGTATCCAATCTAATATTAGATGGCATATCTTTTTTTAACCCGGCAATTTCCTTTTTAACATTGTTTACAACTTCAACTACATTTGCATCACTTTGCTTTTGTATACTTATTCCTATAGTATTTTTTCCATTCATTCTAGTACGTTGATCTTCTTCAGGATATTCTAAGTTTATATCTGCTATATCTCCTAAACGAACAGTAGCATTTCCTGAAGTCGGTATGAGCAAATTTTTTACTTCATCTACACTTTCAAATTTACTTATAACTCTTACAGATTGATTTAATTTGTCCTGCTTTATCTGGCCTGCAGGCATATTTATATTATCTGACTGCAGCTTAGAAGTTAAAGTATTTAAATTTATACCATAAAATTCTACCGCAGATTTATTTAATTTTATTATCAGCTGCTTTTTTTGTATTCCTTCAAGAGATACATTTCCTACACCTTGAACTTTTTTTAGAGCCTCAGTTATATTATTTGCCTCATTGTAAAGTTCATCATAAGATAAGTTTCCAGATACGGATAACATTAAAGCAGACATAGCACCTGTATCTAGCTTAAATAAAATAGGCTTATCTGCATTTTTAGGAAGTTTACCTTGTGCATTATCTACAGCTTTTTGTACATCTAGAAAGGCTGTATTCATATTTGCGCTAGATTTGAATATTATAGTAGTTTGTCCCATTCCTTCTCTAGCTGTAGAATTAATTCTATCAATGCCGCTTATGCCTGCAACTGCATCCTCCATAGGTTTTACGACATCCTTTCTTATGTCTTCTGAACTGGCACCAGAATAAGTAGTTGATATAGAAATTACTGGTATGTCCATAGAAGGCATAAGATCTGCGCCAAGATGTGTATATCCAAATATACCAAGCCCTAGCAAAAACAATATAACCATGGTTATTGCAGCTGGCTTTTTTACAGATAGTTCAGTTAAGTTCATTTTTCTCCTCCTTTATAACAATATAGCAATCTATTATTTTCTATTTTTATACTTTTGGAGAGCATAATTCAATTTTAAAAAGCTTAAGCTCATATTTTTTAAATCATCATTATTCAACTCCGAAAGTGCTTCTGCCAAAAATCTAGATTTTATTTCACCCATTTTTTTTAGGAATTGCTTTCCTTTATCTGTCAAAGATATCATAACTACCCGCCTGTTGTCTTCTGGTCTAAACCTATGTATAAATTGGCTTTCAACTAATTTATTGCTTAAATTTGTAACAGCTGAAGGAGTTATTCCAAGTTTTTCAGCAAGTTCACTAACTTTGTAGGATTCACTTTCTTCAAATAAATATAAAAAGAACAACTGCGAAATAGAAAGTTTTTCTTCATAATTTATCTCATTCATTACAAATCTACTTATGATAACAAAATTATATAAGCCCTTTTTTATATCTTCAATAAGTGATGATTTATCTTTTTCACAGTTCATTAAAATTCTCCTTTACTACCCTACATACTATAGAAAGGTTTAAAATTTAAACATTTTAAACTTTAAATATTTCATACATACATAAATACATAATGTAAATTATATATTTATATTTTATAAATATCAATGATTTATTAACAAATTTAATATAATATTAAGAAAAATACTCCAGATATATTTTCTGAAGTATTTCCTTAACATTACTATTTATATGAATTTTGCCTTAATATTCTCTCCTACAACTTAAGTTTAAGTGTATGCAAAATATCAATTATCTGCACATAATCAAACCAGGGACTATTATTACTATATTATATCAATCATATTTTATCAATATGATACCACCTAATGATTCTTTTTAATTCTTTAGTGCCTTAAGTACTGCAAGTTTTGCCATATTAAATATGGAATTTCTCTCCTCAACTATAGTTATTTCTTCTTCTATATATTTTCCATCTTCACTTGATTTAAAAAGAGATGCTACATTTCTTTTAAATGAATTATCCATTAAATTCTTTAATATGTGCTTTGTATCCTCTTTAGGATATAAATTTTCACACAATTTCTCTATTATATGATCAACTTTTAAAACATATTTGTCCTTTAGTATTTTCTTCTTCTTTATATTATTCAGTGCCAGGATAGACATCTCTAAAATATCATCTCTCACATTAAAATCAACCTGATCATAACTGTCACATATAAAAGTTGCAGCTTTATTTAATTGATTTGTATATATGTCTATATTTTCCCTTCCTATTATAAATGCCAGCATTACCATAGAAGTGGTTTCTATTTTATCCTCTAAATTGCTATCTTCATAATCTACAAAAGCTCCATCTGCAAATTGATTTTTAGCTATTATTCGTATAAGCTTTTCTCTAGTATACTTTTTATCCAAATATGAATTGTCATTGTCATATTCTTTATCTTCTTTATCATTGGTAAAACTTCTATACAAGAACCCACTTTCTAAGTTTTCATTTATTTTTTCACCTAAAGTACTTTCATTTACTTTTATTGGAATTATATTCTTAAGCTGAATGCCAAGTACTGGTTCTTCTCTTAATTCCATCAATATAAAAGTAGTTTCAGGACTTATGAAGCCACTTTTTTTAGAAAGTTCTATTAACTTTCTTTTCATTTCTTCTTTCTCTTGTCCCCTCTGTGCTTTCATATTCATTTCTAAAGATTTCATCTTTTTTCTAGCCCAAACCTTTCTAAGTAAGCTGGCATTTTCCTCTGTGCTAAAATTATCAATATCTATTCTTCTCAAATATTCCTTTCCATCCACATACCCTTTTAGAGTTATTCGTCCCTCTACTTCCCCGGTAACACTTGCAAATATAGAAAAAGGTTCTCTATCATACATATATTCAATAGTCCTTGGATAAGTAGAATTAACTTGTAACCTTCCCCAATCTATATCTATACCGTCTACCTGAGGACTTTGTATTCTATTAAACTGCCTTAAAATCACATCTTCAATTCTTTGACCTATATCTATAAATTCTGCTTTTCCATAACTTTCATGGGCTAACTTATTTAAAAAATAATTATTTGCACAAGAATCTATTCCAAAAGTAAATATTCTATTATCCCCAATATTTTCATTCACATAGGAAAGTATTTTTTCCTCATCCTCTACTGAATCATCTGTAAAAAGAAGTATAGTATTTTCAGATCCTTCATTTTCAAGGCTGTATTTTATCCCTCCAAATATATCCGCATCTTTTTCCGTTTTTAAACTATCTATCCACTTAGATGCTTCTCTTAGTGAATCTGCATTAAACTCTATCAGTCCATTTTGAGAAAAACTAATTAGTTTATTCCCCAAGGCTATCATGTCAAAGGTATCTCCTTTTGATAGATTTCTTATACAAAGTTGAAGTGCATTTTTAGCTTGTTCTAACTTTTCACCTTTCATCGTATCTGAAATATCAATTAAAAATACATAATGTTCTGTAATATCTTCTTCATAAGGATCAAGTTTAGGAATCATTCTCATATAAACTATCCCTTTTTCCTCATCATTTTCCTTATACTCATATATCATTCCATCTGCTTCTAAGGTTTCTCTTTCCCTCATAAACAATATAAAATCTTTATCTGTTAAATAGTAGTTTTCTTCTAAGCTTATTTTAGCTACTGTGTCACCTTCCCTCTCCACCTTTATATTATGATAGGGACACCTAAAATCAACTTTACTTAAGGATTCCACTATTACGTTTACCTTAAATTCAAAGTTCTCTTCCTTAGTTTTTCTTATACCTAATTTGTTTACCAAGTTATCCTTTAGTTCTTCAATTTTGGATCTGTTTCTTATTATCTTAGGTTGTGAAATTGCAGGTATTGTAAGTTTAAATGTACTATCTTTATAATCTAGTTCCTCTATGTAGGAAAGTTTTATTTTAACAGTTTCTCCAGAAATTATTTTTCCTATGCTTATTTTAAATAAGTGGGGACTGAATTCTTCTAGGGAAAAAGTGCTGTCTCCTCTAAGCTTTGCATTTTCATAAATTTGAAGTGCCTTATCTTTTTCTTCAACTACTGCCTTTAAAGTTCTTCCACCTATTTCTGCTTCAAAACCAGATATTATAGCTGCAGCTGGAAGTGGAAAAATGTAAACTCCTTCTATATTTTCATTACTGCAATTTTGATAAATCTGATTTATAAATATCTCACCATACCCTGCACATAAATTTCCATTAATATTAACTTTTTTTAATAAAATTCCCTCATCAATTTTAGTATCTCTGTTAGCATAAGATAACATATGTCCTGACCTCCTTTTCAATTTCACTTTATCTACAAAAATACATATTAAATATTATTTTCCATTAAAAATAATTACTAAATATATATTTACCACATCTTAATAATATATTCATACTAAAAATATCTATTTTGTATTATTATATCATATATATGGTAAATTATTTTAGAAGCTTCTAAAAACAATGGAAGTCTTCCATCCTTTTAAATATATTCCTAATAGAAGATACAAATATAACTTATCCAATTAATATGATACATTACTCTATATAAATTATCTGTAACCATTGTTATGCTTTTGCGTATTTTTTATTTGCAAAAAATATAATATAAGTAGTATAATAAAATGTATATATTGTAGAAATCTATTTTTATAGGTGATGGAGCTCACCTTTAATTGCTTACGGCTGATAGCTCCTACTTTAATCAAAAAGTAGGAGCATTTTTTGTAGCCAAATTCACAGGGGGTATTAAATTGAAAAAATATATTTACATAGGACTGGGTGGTTTTTTAGGTGCAATTTTAAGATTTACATTAGAAAATATAAAAATAAGTACCTATTTAACTTTAATTCCTATAAATACTTTATTTATAAATATAACAGGAGCCTTTATTCTAGCCTTCGTAACCACTGCTACTGTTTATACTTCAGTTGTATCTTCAAATATAAAGTTAGGAATATGTACTGGATTTGCAGGAGCTTATACTACTTTTTCTACCTTATGCAAAGAAACTGTATCACTTATAAATTCAAACCACCCTATTTTAGCTATATGCTATATTTGTATTTCTTTAATTTTGGGACTTGCCTTTGCTTATCTTGGAGAATTTACTTCTATAAAATTAGTTTCAAAATTAAACCTCAACTACTCTGTTGATTTAGATAAATTAGATGATACTGATTATAAAAATAAGGGAACTTCCATTTGAAATATACTACAATAGGAGGACGTAAAAATGAACTTTTTAATAGTTGGAATTGGCGGCATAATTGGAAGCCTAGCTAGATTTTGTCTTGGTAACTTGGTAAATAAAAAATTTAAGTCTCTATTTCCCCTAGGAACTTTTATCATAAATATAACAGGAGCCTTGCTGCTTGGAATACTTAGCAGCTCTCACATTTCTAGAAACTTATATATTCTTTTGTGTGATGGATTTTTAGGAGCCTATACCACCTTTTCTTCCTTTATGTACGAGGATTTTAAACTTTTTCAATTAAAGTATAAATTGCATGCATATACATATGTAATTATGACAGCATTAATTGGACTATCATTCTATGCCCTAGGAACTAGAATAACATACTATGCAGGATTTTAATTGGAAATTAGGCGTTAAGAGTTATTTTAAAAATATTGCGAAACAATATTTTTAATTAATAGTTAATAATGAAGAATTAATAGTTAATGTGAATTTTTTTCCGTTACACTACAAAAAATCTTTGATTAAGTTTTTCATCACTTGCTTTGCTAAAGCAAAACATTACTGGGGATTTAGGGAATGGGTATGGATTTGTGTAAAAACCAAATCTATACCCATTATTTTTGTATAATGGAATGGAAGATTTGGAACAATATTCTTAAATAAATTAGGAGGAGTTTCAAATGAAAGAAATTGAAGTACCAGATATCGATTATAAGGAAGAAGTTAAAAAATGCAAAACTATGGAGGACGTAGTTGGCAGAAATGGTTTGCTGCAGAGACTTTTAAAGGATGTTATACAAAATATGCTTGAGGCAGAAATGGAAGAACTGCTTGGCAGAGAAAAATATCAAAGAAGTGAGGATTCAGAAAATAAAAATTATAGAAATGGATACTCAAAGAAAAGTATTAGGAGCAGTGTTGGTGATGTAAATCTTGATATACCAAGAGATAGAAAAGCTGACTTTGAACCTAAAGTTGTAAAAAAATATGAAACTGTATGCAATGAACTGGATAAGAAAATTATAGGATTATACGCAAGAGGTATGTCTACAAGAGACATTCAGTCAGAACTGGAAGAATTATATGGCATCGATGTATCGCCAACAATGATATCAAAAATAACTGATAAAGTTATGGATTCAGCTGCACAATGGCAGAATAGGGCACTGGATGACGTGTATCCTATTGTTTATATGGATGCAATACATTTTAAGGTTAGGGAAGAAAATAAAATAGTCACAAAAGCTGCCTATATATGTATGGCCCTTGATATGAAAGGATATAAAGATATTTTGGGCATATGGATTGGTGAAGCCGAAGGAGCAAAATTCTGGCTGTCAGTTTGCAATGATTTAAGAAATAGAGGAGTAAAAGAAATACTGATTGCCTGTATGGATGGACTAAAAGGGCTTCCAGATGCAATAAAATCCGTATTTCCGGATGTTAGTATTCAAAATTGTATAATACACCAAATAAGAAATTCTATTAAGTATATAGCTTCCAAAGATAAAAAGGAATTTATGAAAGATTTAAAATGCGTATATAAAGCACCTACTGAAGATTCTGCAATTAACGGCCTGGATAATCTAAAGAAAAAATGGGATCAGAAGTATAGTATAGTAATTGAATCCTGGTATAATAACTGGGATAAGTTATCAACATATTTTAATTACTCACCGGAAATCAGGAAAATTATTTATACTACAAACGCATTAGAGGGTTTCAACCGACAGCTTAGAAAGTTTACGAAGATAAGAACAGTATTTCCAAATGATGAAGCACTTAGAAAATCTCTTTACCTAGCTACTGAGAAAGTCATGGAAAAATGGACTTCTCCATCCCAAAATTGGGGAATGACATTGGCACAATTAACTATTGTGTTTAATGATAAACTAGGCGAAGAGATACTCTAAGATTTAGCTAAAATTTTTATATTTTTTCTTATTTTATTGCATAATTAAGTATATTATACAAACAATAAGAATGTAATATTAATCAGTATTAGTATTACTCAAATATAAAAAAATATAACTGAAAATCAAAATTTCCAGTTATATAAAACTAAATCAAATCTATTTTACACAAATCCATCTATATTCTCCTGATTTATATAAATTTAAAGATTTTTTGCGACAGCTAAAAATCATCCTTCACTATTAATTTTTCATTATTAATTCTTAACTTGCGAAGCTTTGCTTCGCAAAGTTCTTAATATACGTCTTTATTCTATTATACAAGTACCGTATCCTTTTCACTATTAACTCTAGTATAAGCTGTCTATAACTCCTCCACCAACAAGGATATCTCCATCATAAAATACTACAGACTGTCCTTTTGTAATAGCTCTTTGATTTTCATCAAACTCAACCTTAACCCTGTCTTCGTCTATAGCACTTATAAGTGCATCAGCAGGCTTAGCTGAATATCTTATCTTTGCCTGTATCCTCATAGGTTTATCCAATTTTTCAAAAGGCATAAAATTTAATCCCTTTGCAATTAATTTGTTTTTAAAAATATCTTTTTCTCCACCAAGAACAACTTCATTTTTTAGTGGATTTATGTCTATGACATACATTGGAATTCCAAATGCTATTCCAAGTCCTTTTCTCTGTCCTATTGTATAGTAAGTAATTCCTCTGTGCTTTCCAAGAACTTTACCATGTTTATCTACAAAATTTCCTTCTTTCACCTTATTGGGAGCAACTCTTTTTATATAAGAACCATGATCATTATCTGGAATAAAACATATTTCCTCACTGTCATTTTTATTGTGAACTGCTAGACCTATCTTCTTTGCTATTTCTCTTATTTGTTCCTTTTTATAAATTCCACAAGGCATTAAAGTATGTTCTAGTTGAAACTGGGTTAAATTATATAATGCATAGGTTTGATCTTTTTTACTATCCTTTGACTTTTTAAGTACATATCTATCATTTACTTTTTCCACTGAAGCATAATGTCCTGTAGCCACATAATCCGCCCCTAAATCCATAGCTCTTTTTAAAAGTTCATCAAATTTTATGTATTTATTACAAGCTACACAAGGATTTGGAGTTCTTCCCTTTGTATATTCATCTATAAAATAATCTATTACACACTTTTTAAACTCATTTCTAAAATTCATGACATAATATGGAATGCCTAGGTTATATGCTACAAGTCTTGCATCATCTACAGCACTTAAAGAACAGCATCCACCTTCCATTCCTTCATAATATTTATCATCCTGCCATACCTGCATTGTGACTCCTATAACTTCATACCCTTGCTCTTTTAAAAGGTATGCTGCAACGGAACTATCAACTCCACCACTCATACCTACTACTACTTTCTTCTTCATTTTATCACCTATTCTAATCAAAGTATTTTTAATCAATCTTTTATTTGCTGCCATTTTTTATTATTTTCTCTTAATTTTAAAACCGTATTACCTATTTCATTTATAACAAAGTCCACTTCATCTTCTGTAGTATTTGCTCCTATAGTAAGCCTCAATGAACCATTTGCCTGATTTCTTGATAACCCTATAGCTGTAAGTACATGAGATGGTTCTATTGCCCCTGCTGAGCAGGCGCTTCCTGTAGACACACATATTCCGGTTCCATCTAAAGCCATAACCAAAATTTCACCCTCTATAGAATCAAAAGTTACATTTACATTACCTGGCAGTCTATTACTTTTATCACCATTTAGTTTAGTGCCAGGTATTTTTAAAAGTCCTTCAATTAATTTATTTCTTAAATAAGTCAACCTATTACTTTCACTATCCATATTTTTTACAGCAATTTCAATAGCTTTTCCCATTCCAACTATTCCTGCAATATTTTCCGTTCCTGCTCTTCTTCCCCTTTCCTGTGCTCCACCGTGGATTAAACTATCTATCTTAACTCCCTTTTTTATATAAAGAGCTCCCATACCTTTAGGGCCATAAAATTTATGGGACGCCATAGACAATAAATCTATATTCATAGCTTTAACATCAATTTCTACATTTCCCACTGCTTGAACTGCATCCGTGTGAAACAATATTTCTTTTTTTCTACAAAGACTTCCTATTTCTTTTATAGGTTCTATTGTACCTATTTCATTATTTGCAAACATAACAGATATAAGTATAGTATTATCTGTTATACTTTTTTCAATTTCATCTAAATTAACTATTCCATATTCATTTACAGGAAGAAAAGTTACTTTAAAACCATGCTTCTCTAAATACTTACAGGTATTTATAACTGCATGATGTTCTATACCTGTAGTTATTATATGATTTCCTTTACCTGCATTTGCAGATGCAATTCCCTTTATAGCCCAGTTGTCAGATTCAGAACCTCCATTTGTAAAAAATATTTCATCTCTATTTGCATTTATAGCATCTGCTATCTTTCCTCTAGCTTCAGTTATAGCCATTTTACTTTTCCTAGATATGTGATAAATAGAGGAAGGATTGCCAAAATACTCAGTAAAATATGGACTCATCTCTGCTGCTACTTCTGGTTTTACAAAAGTTGTAGCTGCATAATCCATATAGATTTCTCTTTTCATTATTACCTCTCCTATCAAAGTGTACTTTTTATGTAGAAATCATAGTGACATACTATAATATACTATATCATATTTTTAAATATTGCTTTTGTCAACTATAGTTAATTGTATAAAAAGCTTAAATTATGATATTATAATTTTTATCAAGTATATAATAGGAAGGGATTTAAACTATGGGTTCAAAAATTAAAATTAATGTATATGGAAATAAGGATGCAATAATAACTGGTGATAGCTGTAATAACAAACACAGTTCTTGTTCTGGAAAATGTGAAGGTTGTAAATCTACTAATAGCAGCAAAACTATACAGGTAAAAACCTTAGATTTATACTACAATCTAATAAATTTTCTAACTATAAATCATATGAAAGAAAATGTAGATATTCACTTTATAGAATTAGCTAAAAACTCTCCTATAAATGAAGAATCCATAAAAGTGGAGAACCTGATAAAAAAAGGATTTAAACCACCTATAACAGTAATCGATGGAATAATAAGATATTATGCTGGTATATCCAATGTCTTAGTCTATAGAGATGTATTGGATTTAATTGAATAAAACTAATATTTTGAAAAGTTAGAAATTATACAAAATGTGTGGACAATAATGGAATTATTTTGTATAATTAAGACAAAGGTAGCAGAGTAAATATTACGCGTAAAGTGTTAGAGAATGGGAGGTTGTCTCTAAACGAAAAGCTTAAATAATTTTACTTTATAATTTAAAGCTTACGATGTGATATTGCTTCCGCTGTTACATTAAAGAGATTTTGTACTTACCTCTTTTCTCTTTAATGTGACTACATTAAAGAGAAAAGAGGTGTTTCTATGTGATTTTTTGCTCTGTGTAAATTAATTTAATATTTATAACACTGGGGGTAAAAAGTATGAAAAGTAGAATGAACACAAAATTTCTTGCCACTACTGCTGTTTTTATTGCCATTGCAATCGTTTTAAGATCATTTTCTATATCCATAGCTGCATTTGGTATGCTCACTATGAGAATAAGCTTCGAAGCCATATGTTATATAATGCCTGGTATTTTATTTGGGCCATTATATGGTGGAATTGCTGGTGGACTGATTGATTTACTTGGCTATGTAATAACACCTATAGGTGGGTACATTCCATTGTTTACTATAACCAACATAGCAGCTGGTATTTTACCCGCACTTATATGGAAAAACATTAAAAATGCTGAAGAATACAAAGTAAGAAATTGCTATAATATCTTCTTTGGAATCCTTTTTTTAGTAGGACTTTTAAACTTTGTTATAATAAGGTTTGTAAACCACAGCACTTTAGGCCAACTACTGACATCTTTAGGAAAAAAGTCTCAATATCTTAGTACAGGCCTTATGCTAATAGGTGCTATAGGTATTATGATTTTCATTATAAATGTAGTTATTAAGAAAAATATGATAAAATCCTATGATTTTGTAAATAACAATTATTTTAAATTAATAATTGCAATTGGTATATCTGGAGTTTTAATATGCACTATAAATACTTATATATTGCTCATATTTACTCCTGCTCTTATGGCCAAAGGCTTTATGTTCTTATGGGTGCCTAGAATAATTCAAGCTCTTCTTATGACTATAGTAAATTCCTATATAACCTGTATGATTATGTACTGTTATAGTTTATTTCAAGGTAGGGTGGTAAAAAAAGCTTAAATATAAAAAAGGGGGCAAACAAACGACCCTCTTTTTTATTCCTGTGTTTACTCTTCTACTAGATCCGATATAGCTGCTCCTGGAGGTACAATAGGAAATACCTTCTCTTTCCTATCTATATCACATTCTATAATTACAGGTTCATTTAAGTTAAGAGCTTCCTTTAAGCATTTCTCTACCTGGCTATTGTCTTCTATCTTAAAAGTCTTTATACCATACGCTTCTCCAAGTTTCATGAAATCAACATCTGGTCCAAGTTCTGTATTTGAAAATCTCTTGCCATAGAACATATCCTGCCATTGATATACCATGCCTAATGCACGATTATTTAAAAGCAATTGTACAATAGGAAGTTTATATTTGGCAACAGTGGCAAGCTCTGTAGAATTCATTTTAAAACTTCCATCCCCTGCTATATTTATTACTTTTTTCCCTGGATTACCCATAGATGCTCCTATAGAAGCTCCAAGTCCGAAACCCATAGTTCCAAGTCCACCTGAAGATACAAATGTCCTTGGCTTTAAAAATTTAAAATATTGTGCAGTCCAAATTTGATTTTGGCCAACTTCTGTAGTAACTATACAGTCTCCTTTTGTTATATTGTACAAAGTATCTATTATAAACTTAGGACTTAATTTACATTCTTTAAAAGGTTCACACTGTTCTTTCTTCCACTGTTTTATTTTTTCCATCCAATCTCTGTGGTCAGACTTTTTTAATTTGCAATTAAGCTTTTGAAGTACCTCTTTTACATCTCCTTTTATTGCCACATCTATATCCACATTTTTCCCAAATTCCTTAGGATCAATGTCTATGTGTATTATTTTTGCTTTTGGAGCAAAGGCACTTACCTTACTTATAACCCTATCACTAAACCTAGCTCCTATAGCTATTAATAAATCACAATTACTTACTGCATAATTTGAACAGCGGCTTCCATGCATTCCAACCATACCCATATAATATTCATTGTCTCCCGGGAAAGCTCCTATTCCCATAAGTGAACACGTAATTGGTGAATCTGCTTTTTCTACAAGTTCCATCAATTCATTTTGAGCTCCTGATGTTACAGTTCCTCCACCTGAATAAATTACAGGTTTTTCACTCCTATTTATCATATCTATTGCTTTATTTAAATTGTCTCCATACTCATCTAAATTAAAATATTTCTTTTCTTTAATTTCAGAAAGTCTGCTTCTAGAAGGTTCATATTCTACTTCAGCTAATTGTACGTCTTTAGGTATATCTACTACTACAGGTCCTGGTCTTCCACTAACTGCAATTTGAAATGCCTCTCTTACAGTATCAGCTAAATCCTCTACCTTTTCTACAATGCAACTCTTTTTAGTTATGGATGCAGTAATATCTTTAATATTTACTTCTTGAAAAGAATCCTTTCCAAGAAGACTTCTCGCAACCTGTCCTGTAAATACTACAATAGGTACAGAATCCATATAAGCTGTAGCAATTGCTGTAACCGTATTAGTAGCTCCCGGACCTGATGTTGCAATTACAACTCCTACCTTTCCTGTAGATCTTGCATATCCATCTGCAGCATGAGCAGCCCCTTGTTCATGTGAAGTTGATATGTGAGTTATTTTCCCCTTGGCAGCATATAGTGCATCATAAATAGGTAAAACAGCCCCTCCTGGATATCCAAATACAGTATCTACGCCTTGCTCCATCATACATTTTAATAGTACTTCAGCACCTTTCATTTTCATACCTAAGTCCCCCTTTTATTTATATATTAATCAATTATTTTATCAAATAATATAATAATTTATACTTAGTTAGATTAAAAAATAAGTTGTTTGTTATTTTTTTAACATACTTATTTATTCTTTTTTTACACTTATTTACTTGTTTAAGTTAAATTTATACCTTTTTATATTATATTTTTATATTATAAAAAGACCAAACTTCTGCCATCTGGGGCGAGAAGTTTGGTCCGCGGTACCACCCAATTTTTTACTTAATTCAATTAACGGCTCTGCCGGTATAACTTACTTATATTTCAGTTAAACAACTCCAGGGTGATTTTCACTAGCTAATAATTTATGAGCTTTCACCTAACCTCATTCTCTTTGAAATCTTTCACTAATTACTCTTCCCTATCCTCATTTTTTCTATCTAATTTTCAATTTAATTATGCTTTCACGTTTAGTATATATATCATATAATACTATCTTATTTTTTAAATGTCAATAGTTTTTTTAATTTTTAGAAAATAAATTCAAAACTATTATTTAATTCCTACGCTATTATGAAATTAGGCCATGCTATATAAACATGACCTAATAAGCAAAAATTATTTTGCTGCATCTTGTGTACTCGCAAAATCCTCATCGTTCATAACACTGTGGTTATTTCCATATGCAAAGTATATTATAAGTCCAACAACAAGCCATACTGCAAATCTTATTAAAGTAACCTTTTGCAAATTGAATATCAAAAAAGCACAAGCTATCATAGCAAAAATAGGTGTAACTGGTGAAAACGGAACTTTAAATGATCTAGGTCTGTCTGGCTCTCTTTTTCTTAAAACTATAACTGATGCAGATACTATTATAAATGCTGCTAGTGTACCTATATTAGTGAGTTCTGAAACAACACTTATTGGTGTAAATCCAGCTATTATCATAGTTATAATACCAACAAGCAAAGTACTTTTTACAGGTGTATGGAATCTTTGATTAACCTGTCCAAATACTCTAGGTAAAAGTCCATCCCTTGACATTGCAAACAATACACGAGTTTGACCAAATAGCATAACAATTAAAACTGAAGTTAGTCCGCAAATTGCTCCAACTGAAACTAAAGCTGATCCCCAATTTATTCCTACCTGCTGAAGTGCAAAAGCTACTGGAGCTGCTGTATCTTTAAATTTCAGATATGGAACCATTCCTGTTAATATAGCTGACACTGCAATATATAATACAGTACAAATTATCAAAGATGCTATAATTCCTCTAGGTAAATCCTTCTTTGGATCTTTTACTTCTTCTGCTGCAGTTGAAACTGCATCAAATCCTATATAAGCAAAGAATATTACCGACGCTCCTGAGAAAACTCCCTTCCATCCATAAGGCATAAATGGATGCCAATTTGCAGGATGAACATGTCTAACACCTAATACTATAAATAAAAGTACTACTGCTAACTTTATAGCAACTATTATATTATTTGTAGTTGCGCTTTGTTTTACACCCGCTACCAATATACCTGTTATTATTACAAGTATAGCTACTGCAGGTAAATTTACTAGTCCGCCTTCAAAAGGTGCTTTTGTAATAATATTTGGAAGTTTTATACCCAAATCTCCTAAAATACTAACAAAATATCCACTCCATCCAATCGCCACTGTACCAACTGAAAAAGCATACTCAAGAATTAAATCCCAGCCTATAATCCATGCCCAAAATTCTCCAAGTGCCGCATAACCATAAGTGTATGCGCTTCCCGCTACAGGAACCATAGCTGCTATCTCTGCATAACAAAGTGCTGCAAATCCACAAGCAAGCCCTGCTATGATAAATGAAATTACAAGTGCTGGTCCAGAATATTTTGCTGCTGCTATTCCTGTCAGTACAAATATCCCTGTACCTACTATTGCCCCTATACCTAACATAGTAAGTTCGAAAGCTCCCAATGATTTCTCTAAGGAATTCTTTCCCTTAGTCTCTGCCAAAAGACTTTCGATGGGTTTTGTTCTAAAAATATTTTTCATACGTCAATTGCCCCCCTAAATTTAACTAAAAAACAATGCTGTCATTATTATAATATTATAATACCATGCCAGTATTATTTCTAAAAATGAATTTATTATTAATAATACCACCATTTTTTATACAATTCAATATGATTTTATGATTTTTTTATATATTTTTTTAATGTTTAATAATTTTGTAGGGTGTATATTTATAATTATTTAATATGCATCTATACATTGAAATGTATACTCTTTGTTTATTCAATTATGCAAAATGCATAGACTATACAATTTATTTATGAATTGTATTTATCTGAATATTAAAAAAATAAATTTATTTTATACTGTTTTATATAATTTATGAATTTTGTATATTCTTTATTAGTGGTATGTTGTTTACATAGCAACAGAAAAAACTAGGTATAGTAAATTTACTATACCTAGTTTTTTAGATAGAGCTAAGCTCCACCTAATATTAAATTTTGTTCATTTCTTTATATAGCACTTTCATCAATTGAATTATCTCCATTTACAGTGCTGTGTTTATACCCATATACAAAGTATAATATAAGTCCTATAACAAGCCACACTGCAAATCTTACCAAAGTTACCTTTTGCAGATTGATTATTAAGAAAGTACAAGCTGCCATAGCAAGAAGAGGTGTAATCGGTGAAAAAGGAACTTTGAATGTTCTAGGTCTATCCGGTTCTTTTTTTCTTAAAACTATAACTGATGCAGATACTATTATAAATGCTGCTAGCGTGCCTACGTTAGTTAATTCAGAAACAATACCTATTGGTGTAAATCCAGCTACAATCATAGTTATGATACCAACAAGTAAAGTACTTTTTACAGGTGTATGGAACCTTTGATCAACGTGTCCAAATACTCTAGGTAGAAGTCCATCCCTTGACATTGCAAACAATATACGAGTTTGACCAAACATCATAACAATTAAAACTGAAGTCAGTCCACAAATTGCTCCAACTGAAACTAAAGCTGATCCCCAATTTATTCCTACCTGCTGAAGTGCAAAAGCTACTGGAGCTGCTGTTTCTTTAAACTTCAGATATGGAACCATTCCTGTTAATATGGCTGATACTACAATATATAATACAGTACAAATTATCAAAGATGCTATAATTCCTCTAGGTAAATCCTTCTGCGGATTTCTTACTTCTTCTGCTGCAGTTGAAACTGCATCAAATCCTATATAAGCAAAGAATATTACTGATGCCCCTGAGAAAACTCCTTTCCATCCATAAGGCATAAATGGATGCCAGTTTGCAGTATTAACATGACTAACACCTAATACTATGAATAAAAGTACTACTGCTAACTTTATAGCAACTATTATATTATTTGTAGTTGCACTTTGCTTTACGCCTGCTACCAATATGCCTGTTATTATTACAAGTATAGCTACTGCAGGTAAGTTTATTAGTCCGCCTTCAAAAGGTGCTTTTGTAATAGCTGTCGGAAGTTTCAAGCCCAAATCAGCTACAATACTAGTAAAATAGCCGCTCCATCCAATTGCAACTGTTCCAATTGCAAAAGCATATTCAAGAATTAAGTCCCATCCTATAATCCATGCCCAAAATTCTCCAAGTGCCGCATAACCATAAGTGTATGCGCTTCCCGCTACAGGAACCATAGCTGCTATCTCTGCATAGCAAAGTGCTGCAAATCCACAAGCAAGTCCTGCTATAATAAATGATATTACAAGTGCTGGCCCAGAATAATTTGCTGCTGCTATTCCTGTTAATACAAATATACCCGTACCTATAATTGCGCCTATGCCTAGCATAGTAAGTTCAAAAGAGCCTAATACTTTGGATAAACCATCCTTTCCTTTTGTCTCTGCCAAAAGACTCTCAATGGGTTTGGTTCTAAAAATATTTTTCATATAGTATCTCCCCCTTATAAATAGAATGAATAATAAATTATTCTTAAAATGAATATTTCATTAATCATATCATCATTTTTTGTATAATTCAATATTATTTAATAAAATTATTACAAAAATAATAGGTATTTTTTATAATATTGTAAAATAATACTTGCTATTTTATAATCATTAAAAAATGTACTTATATTTTTTGAATTGTAAGTTTTTGCTTTATTCAATAATTTCTCTGGCATCTATTATATAATTCCTCATTTTAATTCAACTTATACATGTACATGAAAATCTTTTAACCATTAATTCACAAAGTATAATAAAAATTTTATATGTACGAAAGTTGAGTATAGTCTACCTAAACTATAGTTCTAAATTAGAAACCACAGATTGGATTTGCAAGTCCAAGTCAATCATATTCCTTATTGGAACTATAATTGGACTTTTAATATTAATTAGAATTAGTTAAAAGCGTTATTATACATACTATTATCTATCATTAATTGGACACGCAATATTTTAGGTAAAATAAATATGAATAAATTCATATTTTTGCTTGCAATTATCCTTATATTTTAATATAATATAGTTATGAAGTTTAGATATTAATGTGAGGTGAGGCAAATGAATATAATTTCTAATTTTAAATTTCAATTAAATAAGGATAGGGTTATAAAGATGGTACAATCTTATGGTAAAATGCCTCAATATAATGAACTGGATAAGATGTACAAAAATTTACTACCTATACTAAAAGATCATTCAAATCCACTTGGAATTTTTAAAATGGAAGAAAAAGATGAAAGTATTAATTTAAATATGTTATCTAAATGCAAGTTTACAATATATTGTCTAATAACTTTAGGAGAAAAATGTACTAATAAAATAAATGAAATGTTTGAAAGTGGCAATTTTTATGAAGCTCTATTACTAGATTCCATGTCTAGTAATTATCTATTTAACGTAAGTTCTCAACTGCATCATATTATATGTGGTAAAGCTTCTAAAATAAATTTAGGTATTACTCATAAAGTAGCTCCTGGCGATGGAGAAATAGAATTAGAATATCAAAATAACATTCTAGGCAAACTTAGGAATGCCGAGTTTCATAATGTTAAAATGGTAAATAATTGTGTATATCCTCATAAATCCTTAACTTATGTTTATGGAGCAGATAAAAGCATAGTTGTAAATGGAGATGATCACTGCTGCTCAAGGTGCAGCAATGTATTTTGCAATATGCGTCATATAGAAAAGGAAAATAACTATGCTGTAGAAAATACTATTAACTGTGCTTAATAAGTTATTAATATAACACGTATATTAATAATGGTCTGGTATATTCTTATAAAATATACCAGACCATTATTAATTGCAATTTAACTCAATATTATTTAGCTAGATTTAATATTTTTACAATATCATCTTTATTTAGTTTTACAAATTGTCCTACAGTTTTAGTTCCATTATCTGTACACTTATTAGCCATTTCTTCAATTTTATCTTCTCCTATACTTCCTTCTTTTAAAGTTACAGGTAACCCCATGCTCTTGAAAAATGCTGTCATTCTCCTTATGCCTTCAAGTACAATATCTTCACAGGAGCTATAAGATAAATCCACATCCCATACCCTTACTGCAAATTGTACAAATCTATTGATATCATGTTTATATACATACTTCATCCATGCAGGAAATACAATTGCAAGTCCTGCTCCATGAGCAATATCTGTTTCCCCACTTAACTCATGTTCAATTTTGTGAGAAGCCCAATCGCCTATTCTACCTGTACTAAGCATATCATTATGAGCTATAGTACCAGTCCACATAATTTCTGCCCTAGCATCATAATTTTTAGGATCTTTTAAAACTATTGGAGCATTATTTATAACATTTCTAAGTGCAGCTTCGCAAAGCCTATCAGTTAGATCTACATGTTTCACATTTGTAAAATATCTTTCCATTATATGTGCCATAATATCACAAGCACCACAAGCAGTTTGATACTCTGGCAGTGTAAAAGTAAGTTCAGGATTCATAATTGAAAAAGCAGGCCTTATGAGTACTGTATTTAATCCTTTTTTAAACCAACCATCTTCATTCATAATAACAGAACTATTACTAGATTCTGTGCCTGTAGCAGGTAATGTTATTACAACCCCTACAGGAAGAGCCTCTTTTACTTCAGCTTTTCCCATATAAAAATCCCATACATCTCCTTTATATGGTACTCCTACAGCAATAGCTTTAGCCGTATCTGCTGAGCTACCTCCTCCTACAGATAGTATAAATTTTATATTATTTTCTCTACATAATCTTATACCTTCTTTAACAGGCCCTAATCTTGGATTAGGTTTAATCCCTGGAAGTTCTATAAATTCAATACCATTTTCTTTTAGAGACTTTATAACTCTATCATAGAGACCAGATTTCTTTATGCTTCCTCCCCCATAGCAAAAAAGTATTTTATCTGACTTTGAATACTCCTTTACCTTACTTCCTACAAGATTTTCGGTATCCCTACCAAAAATAATTTCTGTAGCATTTTTAAAAATAAAGTTTTCCATAATAACATCCCTCACTTACTAATTTTTCTAATTATGCTAAACAATAAAATAGCCTTTATTATTTTAATTTCAATTTAGCCAATGCATCTGCTAAAGCTGAATTCATTGGAACTTCACTTTCCTTTTTCATCTTCTTCATATAATTTGCTACATCTCTTTTACTGTTCTTACCTTGCTTATTGTCAAATCTTTTATTAAAGGATGATGCCTTCTCTCTAAAATTGCAATTATTATTTATGCAAACATAAACTTGGCCGTCTCCATGTCCTCTAAGTTCCAATTTTTTATGACATTCAGGACATCTTGCGTTAGTTAATCTTGCTAAATTTTCTCTATGGCCACAAGCCCTATCCTGGCATACAAGCATTCTTCCATGCTTTCCATTTACCTCAAGCATGTATTTACCACATTTAGGGCATTTAGTTCCTGATAAATTGTCATGCCTAAATTTATTACTACTGGATTTTACATCTTCCACAAGCTTTACTGAATAATTCCTCATATTACCTATGAAACTTTTATCATTTAGTTTTCCCTTACTTATCAAATTCAGGTCAGTTTCCCATTTTGCAGTTAAAAGTGGTGATTTCAAATCTTCTGGAACCAATTCCACAACCTGCTTTCCTTTAGAAGTTGGGATTATCTCCTTACCTTTTTTCTCTACATAAAAGGTATTAAATAATTTTTCAATTATATCAGCTCTTGTAGCAACTGTTCCAAGTCCACCTGTTTCCCCAAGAGTTTTTGCGTATTCCTTATTCATATTAATATATTTTTGTGGATTTTCCATAGCAGATAACAACGTTCCTTCATTAAATCTTGCAGGTGGTTTAGTATGTCCCTTATGCATTTTAACTGCCGTAAGCTTTATATTATCCCCTTTATTTAAGTCCGGAAGTACCTGTTCCTTTAATTGATTTTCATGCAGTCCATCATTATCATCAAAGTCTTCATCCTTATCATATACAGCTTTCCATCCCTTTGATTTAATTACCTTTCCACTAGCTGCAAAATTTTCTCCATTAACTTCTGCTTTTACAGTTGTTTGCACATACTCAAAAGGAGGAAGCATAACACTTAAAAACCTCTTAACTACTAAGTCATACACTTTTCTTTCTTCATTACTTAACTTTGAAAGAATAACTCTTTCCTCTGTTGGAATTATAGCATGATGATCTGAAACCTTACTATCATCTACAAAGCTCTTATGTGCTCTTATTTTTCCTCTCATAATCTCCATGGCAAATTTGCTATAATTTCCTACTGATATTGCTTTTAATCTCTCTGGCAGCGTAGGTACTATATCAGCTGAAATATATCTTGAATCCGTTCTTGGATAAGTTAAAAATTTATAATTCTCGTACAATCTTTGCATTATAGAAAGTGTCTGCTTTGCAGAGTAACCAAAAAATCTATTGGCATCTCTTTGAAGCTCTGTTAAATCATAAAGTGCTGGTGCATATTTTTTCTTATTGCTTTTTATTACATCAACTATTTTCCCATTTTGACCATTAACTTTTGATACTACTTTATTTGCAAAGTTTTCATCAAAAGTATTAAAATGTCCTCTACCATTTTGCCATTGAAGAGTATATCCATTGGCATTTCCAGCTATACTGTAATAATCCTTTGGTTTAAAGTTTTTAATTTCCTCTTCTCTATGAACAATCATAGCTAGAGTTGGAGTTTGAACTCTTCCTGCTGAAAGCTGAGCATTATACTTACAAGTTAATGCTCTTGTAACATTAAGTCCCACAATCCAATCTGCTTCTGCCCTACACTGTGCTGCCCTATATAAATTATCATATTGTGATGAAGGTTTTAAATTTCTGAAGCCTTCGTTAATAGCTTTATCTGTTTGAGAAGAAATCCAAAGTCTTTTTATAGGCTTATTTACTCTAGCCTTTTCAATTATCCATCTTGCTACTAGTTCACCTTCTCTTCCAGCATCTGTAGCAATAACAATTTCCGTTACATCTTTTCTATTTAATTGTTCCTTTACTGCATTAAATTGTTTTCCGGTTTGTTTTATAACTACAAGCTTTAAATACTTAGGAAGCATTGGTAGATCTTCTAGCTTCCAAGTTTTATATTTATCATCATAAGCTTCCGGATCTGCTAAAGTAACTAAGTGGCCCAAAGCCCAAGTCACAATATACTTTTCCCCTTCTAACCATCCATTGCCTTTTTTACGACATTTTAAGACCCTCGAAATTTCTCTTCCTACAGAAGGCTTTTCAGCCAATACCAATATTTTACCCATATTTATTTCCTTTCATGCTTTATTAATATCATTATATTTGTCTTTAGGCATTTGAAAGAAAATAACAATTCAAAGATGCGACGAATATTTTTTATCCGATGACTACCCACTCTAATGCTTACACTTTTCCAAGTGTAAGCAAAGAGTGGCTACGTCCCTGGATAACAATTTCTAAGCATCAGATGAAGTTTAAAACTTCATCTGATGCCAAGAACTTTGTTTATCAAACAAGGAGGCAGGTTCCGCAGATAGTAAATCCTATCTAAGGGTTCTACCGACGCAGTATGATAAAAAATAAGCTAGCATACTGACTAGTTATTTCTTTGAAAATGCCTTATTTATTAGATACAAAACAATGTTGGTTTAAAATTTACTATATTGTAAAAACTTCTATTTCATATTATACGATTTATTATACCTCTTTACAAGTTGAGCAGCCTGAATAGCAAACTTCCCATATATAGAACTTATAACTTGAATTTCGTCATTACATTTCATGCATAAGTTTAAATTTTTAATTAGGCTAACTTAAAAATCAACTTATACGTAGTATAAGTTGATTTTTTGTTTAAAATATATTTTCAAGCATTAGTCTGGGTAATTTAGATTTTTATCTGTGATATTTGTTAAAACTTCCTTTAGAAATTTATTTGCTAGATATTTTGCCATAGAAAGATTCATATCTAAATAATTTCCACAATCCTTTGCAGCTGCTCCAGGTACGTCTCCTTCAAAATCTGCAATAAACTTATACATTTCTTTAAGTAAATCTACTACATCTTCTGACTTATAATCTCCTTCTAATATTAAATAGAAGCCTGTCCTGCACCCCATAGGTCCAAAGTACACAGTTTTAGATCCATACACTTTATGATTTCTCAAAAAAGTTGCACCTAAATGTTCAATAGTATGAACTTCTGCTGTATTCATAACAGGTTCAAAATTTGGTCTTGTCATTCTTATATCAAAAGTAGTCAGGACTACATCTTTAAACTTATCTTTTCTGGATACATAAACACCTGGCTGTAATTTTAAATGATTAACTGTAAAACTTGCAATTTTTTCCATTGCCTATCGCCTCCTAAAACTAATTGTATATTAGCATTTATATCCTTTTGCGTCAAACAATTATCTTTTTTCAATTGCAATGATCATAGGTGGATTATTAATCTGATTTGTAAAACATAAATTCACTACATTATATTCCTTTTGATTTAATTTTTCTGTATATTTTTCCAGTTCTTCTTTTTCAAACTTTCCCTCTTCATGTCCATAATATACAACTAAAATTATTATTCCATTTTTACATATTAAATTCAAAGCTTTTTTAAGTGCAGCCAGTGTAGTTGCTGATTTTGTTGTAACAGAATGTTCCCCTTTAGGCAAATACCCCAAATTGAAAATAACGAGATTCACTTTATCTTTTACATATTTGTCCATGTTTTCATGACCATCATGTATTAATTTTACCCATCCAGATACATTGTTTTTCATTAACTTTTCCTCTGTATTTTGAAGGGCAGCTTCCTGTATATCAAAAGAATAAACTTTTCCAGAGTCTCCTACAAGTTCTGCTAAAAGCTCCGTGTCATTTCCATTTCCCATAGTAGCATCCACTGCTATATCACCTTTATTAAGTTTTCTTCTACATATGTCCCTAGCTATATTAACTGCATTCGTAAAATAATTTTGCATCAAGCACCAGCTCCATAACCTTTACTAAAATATTGTAGTAATCATTTCTATATCATATTATACATCTAATCTGTAAATATAAAAGCCCCGGCTTTCCTTTAATATTATCCTTTTCATAAATTTAGAGTATACTTTTTAGAAAGTATACTCTAAATTTTCCTTTATATTAAAAAAGTCTGAGTAGTCTATTTCAAAAATGGATTTCTTAACAGCTGAAATATTTATTTTTCTCCTAATAAGTTGAGTCAATATACCTGCGTAAGATAAATCCCCTTGAATTATAGCACCGTATATTATACCATTTTTATGTATTACTTTTTTGTAATTACCATCTTTAGTTTCTATTTCTTCTTTATAACTTTCATCTGGAGCTGATACATTTCCCAAAGACATAGTTGCTAGTCCTAAAAAATTCATGGTATTTTTACTTCCAAAGAAATCTGTCATTAAAAGCTTTTTTCCTGCCATATTACTAGCTGCTACAATTCCTTCTTTAACAGCTGTAGGCCAAATTGGATTTCTTCCAGTTACATCACCTGCACCATATACATACTCTATATTTGTCTGCCCCTTTTCATCGATAATAAGTCCAAACTTGTCAAATTCCACATTACTCCCCTGTAAAAAGTCAGTATTTGCTCTAACTCCTGCTGATACAACTACAAACTCACAAGGAATTATTTCACCTGTATTTAGAAGCAATTCTTTAGGATTATTGGCTTCATCAACTAAAAGCTTCTCTGCTCTAACTCCTAGTTTTAAATTTACTCCATTTTTTTTAAATAAATTTTCATACTTGCCTGCTGCATATTTATCAAGCTGAACTGCCAAAATCCTGTCGTTCATTTCTACAACTGAAACATTTAATCCATAACCTAAAAGCCCTGTAATTGCATCAATTCCTATAAGGCCTGCTCCAAGTACAACTACATTTTTTACTTTTTTAGCTGCATCCTTTATTTTTTGTGCATCTTCCAAATTTCTAAGTCCTACTACATTATTTGCTCCTCTAAGATTTTCCACAGGAGGTATGAAAGAACTTGCTCCACTTGCTATAAGAAGCTTGTCATAACTTAAGCTGCTGCCATCTGAAAGCTCTATTTCATGCTCTTTATCTTTTAGCTTATCTACTGTAATTCCTTTCATCCATTTTATATTGTACTTTTTAAAATAATCCTTTTCTGAAAAATTTAGTGCATCTATATTTCTTTTATTACTAATATAATGGTGTAATATACACCTGGAATAGACATATTCATCTTTTGAAACCAATATTATATCTCCATTAGGTTCAAGTTTTCTAAGAGTTCTTGCACCATTTATACCAGATGCAGAGGCCCCTATTACAACGTAGGTCATATACCCTATACCTCCTCTAAAGTAATAGCATGCATAGGACATCTAGCTACACACTGCGGACTTTTACTTTCCGTATGCTGACACATATCACATTTCATAATTTCTCTATTATTTTCACTATCTGCCTTTAGCACTCCATAAGGACATGCCATTATACACATAAAGCAGCTTGCACATTGATTTTTATCGTACTCTACAATACCGGTATCTGGGTTTTTTCTCATAGCACCAGTCATACACGTATATACACATTCTGGTCTGTCACAGTGCCTGCAAAATATAGGAGCGTATTTTCCTTTACTACTCAGCGTAATTCTACTTCTATTATCAACACAATCATGTGAAACAATACAGGCTGTGGTACAAGTAAGACATCCAATACACTTACTTCTATCTATCTTTATTCTTTTCAAAATTATCAGCTCCTAACTTCCGAAACTTTTTCAATATTTACAGGCACATATTTATAAGAAGGTTCTTTTGAGTAAGGATCAAATATAGATGGAGTTAATGAATTTGTTTCTATATAGTGAATTGGAGCATATAATTGGTCTTCTTTTACATTTATTGTCAGTACAACCCTAAATTCATTTTTATGTCCATTTGCCGATAAAATCACAACTTTTTCATTTTCCTTTATATGCAGCTTTTCAGCTAATTTATAGTTTATGAAAACATAAGGATCTGTAAAGCAGCTATTTTTTACAAATTCAATTTCCCTAGTTCTAGTCTGGGTATGCCATTGTCCTACAGTTCCCCTACCTGAATTAAATATGTATGGAAATTTCTCTGTTTGGGTAAAGGGTTTTTGAGCTGCATCTTCATAAATGAGCTTTACTTTTTTATCTGCTGTAAAATATTTATTATCTTCAAATAATCTTCTCTCATCACTAGTTAATATATCACCATTTTTAAAGGGCCATTGTATTCCCTTTGATGAAACCAGCATATCATAATCAATGCCAGTTATATCACAGGGCATTTTACTACTAAATTGTTTTATGAGCTCAAATGCATGTCTTGGAGTCTTCCATTTTTCTAAGGGTTTTCCTACTTTCAGCGCTTTTCCTATTCCAAGTAATATGTCGTAATCTGTAAGTTCATCTTTTTCTTTTTTGAGCACTGGAGTTACAGCTGACAAACGCCTTTCCGTGTTTATAAAAAATCCTTTTTTTTTGAGAGCTGAAACAGAAGGTAAAAATAAATCACATAATTTAGAAGTATCCGTATCATCATATATATCTTGGACAACCAAGAATTCTAATTTTTGAACTGCTTTTTCAAATTCCTCGTTATTTGCCCAGGAATGTCTAGGATTTGTTCCAATTACCCACAATGCCTTAATTTCTCCGCCGTTTATTTTATCTATAATTTTATTGTAAGGTATGGTTGGCTTTTTGGGTATCATCTCACAAGGAACATCTAAAATAGAAGCAATTTCTTCTCTATGCTTTGGATTATCAAAGTCTCTGCCTCCATATAAAGCTGTAGTATTACTATATATTCTTGAACCCATAGCATTACACTGACCTGTTATTGAATTTGCTCCAGTACCTTCTTTTCCTATGTTTCCCGTAATAACTGCAAGGTCTATTATTGATTGTGCAGTTCTAACTGCCTCATACCCTTGATTTATTCCTATAGTCCACCAAAATGAAACTTTTTTACTATTGTGAATTATTTCCGCAAGTTCCATTACCCTTTTACTCGAAATCCCCGTTCTTTTTTCTACATTCTCTAAAGTATACTTTTTCACATGTTCTTTAAATCCTTCAAAGCCTTCTGAATATTTCTCTATATATTCTCTATCAATCCAGTTCTTTTCTATAAGTACGTTTGCAAGGGTATAAAAAAGTATAATATCAGATTTTGGCTTGATATCTATCCATAAATTTGAGTTAATTGCTGTTTCAGATTTTCTAGGATCAATAGTTATTACTCTAGCTTTTTCATTTTTTCTTATATGACTCCACATTATAGGGTGAGCAACCACAGGATTTGCTCCAATTAATATAATAGTGTCAGAAATTTCAAAATCTTTTAATGTATAAGGAGGTGCATCAAATCCAAAGCTTTGTTTATGTGCTACAGCTGCCGTAGCCATACAAAGTCTTGTGTTTCCATCCCCATTTATTTGCATACAGCATCTCCCTATAAACCCCAATAGAGCCATTTCTTCTGTTGTTATTTGACCGGTACTCAAATACGCTGCACTTTCAGTTCCGTATTTTTCTTGAATAGATCTCATTTTGAAAGCAAAAGTTTCAAAGGCATCCTCCCAAGAAATTACTTTCATCTTCCCACTTTTATCTTTCAAAAGAGGTAACTTACTGGATTTAAATTTTCTGCACTGCTTATTTAAATTTAATCCCTTTATACAGCAAAATCCATCATTTACCGGATAACTTTTAGTAGGAAGTATTTTCTTTATTTTATTATCTTCAACATAAAAGTCCAGATTACATCCAAGTGCACAATAATTACAAGTTGATTGTTTTACTTCCACGTAATTCATCTCCACTTCTCAATATTTTTTACTGAAAATACATGATTTAAATTTCAAAATCATTTACCCTTTGAAGTAGATTTCAACAAACCTATAATAAGAAGGGAAATCAAAGCAAGTGCTATAAATATTACAAATCCTCTAGAATAACCACTTAAGCTTTTGCCTGTCTTATCTATAAAGGATGCCATTAAAGGCGGTATAACAAAACCTCCAAAAGCTCCCAATCCACCGACCCATCCAGAAGCACCTCCAATAGCATGGGGAATTTCTTTAGGAAGTATTTTAAATACAGCAGCATTTGTCACACCCATTCCTACAGCTAAAAGTAAAATTCCTATAATAGCTAGAGGCAGTGAAGAAGCAATAAACATGCATATTGTACCTGCAAGCATTATAAAGAGTGCTGTAATGGATGTAGATTCTCCTCCAACTCTATCTGCTATCTTTCCACCATAAATTCTTACAATAGATGTAGTAATTGAGTAAATGGCAGTTAATAAACCTGCAGTTTTCAAGTTCAACTTGAAAAAGGTTGTCCAATATGTTGGAAACCAGCTAGTTAGTGCTAAAAAGCCTCCAAATGTGGTAAAGTACACTACAACAAGTGCCCAGGTCTTCCATGTCTTTGCAGAAATAATAAGACTTTCACTAACTTTGTCATTAGGAAATAGTTCCTGACCATATTTCTTTGAAGCTGTCATCTTTGCTTGTTCTCTTCCCACTCCTGCATGGATTAGTTGAAAATACCACGCATTTTTTCCTATAATAAAATATGCTATAGTTCCTGCTATTAAAAATATCAACCAGGCCAAATAAGAACCTGATAATCCTAAAAGTGGCAGTGCTACGTTTGGAAGCAAAAGTGTAAATATTCCAGGTGCTAGATTTCCCACTCCACCATATATGCCAAGTGCAACTCCCTGCTTATTTTGTGAAAACCAATAGGACGATTGGCTAACTCCTACAGAAAAGGTAGCTATGCCACAGCCTGACAGTGCCCCAAATATTAAAAGCAGGGAATAGCAGTTACTTAAATCCTGCCTAAAAAAAGCCATAACTATATAGAGCCCCGTCATGCCAATTATTGAAAGTATAAGTAATGTAATGAAGGGTTTTCTTCCTCCATCTACGTCAACCCAAGCTGCAAATGGAATTCTAAGCAGTGATCCTGATAAATTTGGTATTGCAATAAGAAGTGCTAGTAAAATAGGATTCAAATCTATAAAACTTTTTTTAAACACAGCAGCTGTAGCACCATAAAGTGCAACTGCTGCAAATCCTACAAAAAAGCCTAAGGTTGCTCCTGTTAATCCTTGTTTGGAATTTCCTTTAACACTTACAATATCCATTATTTCCCCTCCTATTTGTAATTTAAATGCTTTACCAATTTATAGTCTCAGCAACTTCAGCTTTAGGGTCTAAATTTACATCTTTTAAAGCCCACTTTTTAAATTCCTGATACCCTGTTCTATCTACTATATATCCTATATGTTCTTTTCCACCAGGAGCATTTTTGTTTATATATTTATCTATATATTCATAGGTATTTAAAATTATCTTCACAATGCTATCTTCATCTATCCATTTAATGAAATCCTGACCTAATCTTGGATTTTTCTTTCCCGTTCTACCCAGGATAGTTAATTTAAAATACTTCTTATTGCTTCTTGTCCATGCCCCCATTGGGCATTTGTCCACACATTCACCACAACCTATACACTTTTTATCATCTCTTAGGACCTTAAAATTTTCAAATTTGAGTGCATCTGCAGATCTTAGTTTACAATTTTTAACACAAGCTTTACAGCCCACACATCTATAACTTTCATACTGCGGTTCTGTCATTCCTATAATTCCAAAATCATGCATTCTTACTTTTGCACAATCATTTGGACATCCAGTTAATGCTACTTTTACATGGTAGTCATTTGGAAATATAACTTTTTCTATTCTCTTTGCAAAAGCAGTTGTATCATAATTTGCAAAAGGACAGACTTTATTTCCTATACAAGCAGTAACATTTCTTGTTCCTGATGCTGAATATCCATTTTTAGGATCAGTTTGATTTATTTCAAGACCTTCTATAACAGGTTGTATCATCTCATTTATCTCAGGAATGTTTTTCATATCAATACCAGGTACTTCAAAGCCCTGTCTTGTAGTAATATTAATTGTTCCATTTCCATATTGCTGTGCAACCTTTTGAATTATTTCAAAATATTTTGCTTCGATATATCCACCTGGTACCCTAATCCTTATGGCCGTCTTTCCTCTTTCCTTAGTCACTCTAAATGCATTCTTTTTTAGAACTTTTGTATTAATATCCATAATCGTCCTCCTTTTTTAATCCATTAAAAGTTTAGCTTTAACATAATTAAATACCGGACCGTCAAGGCAAATATATGTATCGTCCATTTTACAATGACCACATTTTCCTAAACCACAGCACATCTTTCTTTCATAAGAAACCCAAATATTTTCCTCTTTAATTCCCCTCTTCAAAAATTCTGCTATAGTAAATTTAAGCATTATTGGAGGACCTACTACTACTATCTGAGCTTCTTCCACATTATTTATATTTAAATCTTTAATATAAGTAGTAATTAAACCTACATTCCCACCATAACCTTCACAAGCCTTGTCCACTGTTAAAGTAACACCAACATTTTTTCTCCATTCTTCTATATTCTTTTTAAACAATATATCCTCTGGTGACTTAAATCCCATTAAAACATTAAAATTTGTAACTTCATTTCTATTATCAGCAAAGTAATCTATAATACCTTTTACCGGTGCTAGCCCAGTTCCTCCTGCAGCTACAATAAGTTCTTTTCCCTTGTATGTCTCTAAGTCAAAACCGTTTCCATAAGGTCCCCTCATAAATAGAGTATCTCCTACAAAAAAAGTATGAATGACATCTGTAACTACTCCCACACGTCTTATAGTTAAACCTATATATCCATCTCCTATTTCACATACAGATATAGGAGCTTCTCCATATTTAGGTATGGAAACCTCAAAAAATTGTCCAGGCTTCACAGCTCCTTCAAATTCCATTTTAAATGTATAATCAATATCCGTATGTTTTGTAATATCTAATATTTTACTAGCCTTTGGCAAATATACATTTTCCATTTATTTCACCTCTCCCACTGCATCATTCAACTTGTTAACACAATTTGAAAAAGATATATATTCTGGACATGCATCATCACATCTTCCACATCCAACACACATGTTATATCCAAATCTTTTCTTAAAGTCATAAACTTTATGCATAACTTTAAATCTCATTCTCTGTCCTTTATCCTGTCTAAAACTATGTCCCCCAGCTATATCCGTATACCCATCAATCTGGCAGGAAGTCAACACTCTTCTTCTCTCTCCTACATTTTTATTATCTTTATAGAAAATATCCTGCATATTAAAACATGTACATGTTCCACAAACAAGGTTACATCTTCCACAAGAAATACATCGTGAAGAATACTCTTCCCACAGTGGAGCATTAAATACACTTACATCCATATTTTCAGGAATTTTAACCTTTACATCATTTTCTGTTACAAAGTTAGGTTCTACATTACATTCTGTCATTCCATCAAAGTAATTTTTAAAGCTTTCATCTTTACACTTTACTGAAACTTTCCCATCCTTATACTTTACAAATAAGTCATAGTTTTCTGTCTTATTACTGCCCATACTTACACAGAAACAGTTTTCAAAGCTGTGCTCACATTCCATAAGTACAAATTTTACTTTATCCCTTACTTTTTTATAATAAGGATCTTCTACACCATTTCTCAAATAAATTTCATCAACTCTCCTTACAGCATTGATGTCACAGCTTCTTAAAAATATCAATATCTTTTTGTCATCCACTTTTGGTTCCATTACAGAATCTTCTGTAAAATAAAACAAGGTTTTAGTTATTGGAAGTATCACTTCTTTTGGTGAAAAGTTTGATTTTTCATCAAATATTATTTCTTCAATAGTATTTATCTCTGCATACCTAACTACATCTGTATCCGAAAATCTTCCCTTACCCTTTAATTTCACTGGAGCATAGATTTTGTACTCTTTTTGCAGCTTTTTTAAAAAATTATCAAATTCCACATTACTAATTTGAAATCCCATTCGTCAATTCCCTCCTTAGAATTTTTATAAACCTAACAGCATGTAATCATCGTTGTTATATATTTAACATATCATAAATGTAGAAAATTTAACGTGATACAAATCACGTTATGGTCAAAAAATAAAAAACTGCATTTGCATCATTTTCTGCAAATACAGCTTTCCACTAAACTCCCCTGAAATACATTGACAGCACCTTGGGATCTATAACTATTATCTTTTTATGATGAAATTTTATCATACCTTTTTTTTCAAAATTGTTCATGCATCGTGAAATAGTCTCTCTTGTACTACCAAGCATCTCAGCTAAATATGTTATGCTTATATTCAAGTCAATAACTATGCCTTCTTTTGTTTCCACTCCGTAATCTCTGGACAATTTCCAGAGTTTTGCTGCAAGCTTTTTATCCATTTTTATAGGTACGGTGTTTTTCAATTGCCTGTAGAGTCTTCTTATTTTTTTAGCCATGGAATTAATTATAATATGCGTAAGTTCAAAATCCCCTGCCATTATTTTTAACAAGTCATTTCTAAAAAAATACAATATATAACTATCTTCAAAAGCTTCACAACTTATGGATGCAGGTAAATTGTCAAAAATGACTTCATTTATAAATTCTCCTCTGCCTAAAATATATACAACCCTTTTTTGTCCATCTTCTGATATCTTATACATAGTTACTTTTCCACTTAAAACAATATAAATTTTATCCACTTTGTCTTTTTCGCAAAACAATTCTTCACATTTAGTAAGTTTTATCTTAAAAGCCTTTGTCTGCATCAATTTCAACGTAGATTTGTTTACTTTTTCAAATAAGGGAATTCGTCTAAAATCATCATCAGAAACCTTTGTCATAACTTATACCTTCTGGCTGGGTTTTCCTATACAAATATTTCCCAAGAGGTTTATCTTCAATGAATTTTCCATTAAATACAACCTTATTTCCTCTCAAAAAAGCATGCAGCACTCTTCCCTTCTGTTCAAAACCTTCATAAGGAGTGTAATCTACATTTTGCATTTGATTTTTAACACTAATAACTTTAGAAAAATCAGGATCCCATACTGCAATATCAGCATCGCTGCCCACTGCAATAGTTCCTTTCTGTGGAAAAAGCCCAAATAATTTAGCAGCATTAGTCGAAGTAAGTGCAACCATTTCATTCATACTTATCCTGTTTTTTAACACTCCATACGTATACATAAGCCCAATTCTATGTTCTACACCTGGAGCCCCATTTGGAATCTTGCTAAAGTCATCAATGCCAACTTCTTTTTGACCTTTATAATTAAAAGAGCAGTGATCTGTTCCAATGGTCATTATCTCTCTGGAGCTTATCCCCTTCCACAATGCATCATTATCATATGTTTTTCTAAGGGGAGGTGACATTACATATTTTGCTCCCTCAAAATTATCGCTGTCCTTATCTCCATAGCAAGAATCGTCCAGCAGCAGATACTGAGGACAAGTCTCAGCATAAACTTTTATTCCCCTCTTTTTAGCATCTAAAATACTTAATAAGCCTTCTCTAGTACTTAGATGTACAATATATACTGGTGCATGTGCAATTTCTGCAATATTAAGAAGCCTTACAATCGCCTCTTTTTCAACTAAAGCAGATCTTGTCAATGGATGATAATAAGGGGATTTGTTTCCCTTTGATTTAGCTTCACTTATAAGTGCTTCTATAATATCACCATTTTCGCAGTGAAAAGTTATCAAGCTCTTTAACTCTTTACTTCTTTTTAAAACTTCAAATATTACACCATCATCTACCTGAAGCGTTTTTTTATAGGCCATATATAATTTAAATGAAGTTACCCCTTCTCTAACCATATCTTCCATTTCATAAGATGTCTTATCATTCCAATCCGTAATACCCATATGAAATCCATAATCACAATAGCACATTCCGTCTGATTTTTTATGCTGCTTTCTTAAGGCTTCTTTTAGTGTCTCTCCCCTATTTTGTGTAGCATAATCTAATATTGTAGTGGTACCTCCAACTAAAGCAGCTTTTGTTCCAGTTTCAAAATTATCTGCAGTTACGGTAGAACCACTTTCCAAATCAAAGTGGGTATGAGTATCTATACCACCCGGTAAAATATAGCATCCTTTTACAGATATGACTTCATCTCCACTTTTTTTTATATGATTTCCTATTGAAACAATTCTTTCATCTTCTATTCTTATATCTGAACAATAAGAATCCACAGCAGTTACAATTTTTCCGCCTTCAAGTACTATACCCATAATCAAAGCCTCCTTTTTATATATTTTAACACAAAGGCATAAAGTATAATTAACTTAACTTTTACAGTTTAAAAAAATTACGATCTAAATGAATTCACAATTCACAGTTCATAATTCACAATTTCGGTAGATTTTTCTCCGCTGTACTACGAAAAATTTAAAATTTGAAGCTTATTGAAGCTTTGCTTCAATAGTGCTATATTTTAGATTTTCTGAAGTTTTAACGGAAGAAAATCATCCTTAATTGTGAATTAATTGCTTCGCAATTTTCTTATATTAAGTGAAATTTTCGTATGTGGGAAACTTCAGCAATTAATTATCTATCTAAAGTAATAACTGTTCCCGTCTTACCTTCAAGGGCATCTTCACCTTTGTAAAGTGAAGTAATTATTGACTTATGGCGGGAATTTGACTTTGCAAACATCACTGCTGCTTTTACTTTTGGGAGCATTGACCCTGGAGCAAAATGACCTTCTTCAATATACTTTTCTGCTTCTGCCACCGTAATGTGACTAAGATCAATTTGATTAGCTTTTTTGAAATTAAGTGATACTTTTTCAACTTCTGTAAGTATCATAAGAATATCTGCATTTACATCTTCCGCAAGTCTTTCAGCTGCAAGATCTTTGTCTATGACTGCCGCAACACCCTCTAATGATCCATCTTCCTTTTGGGCAACAGGAATGCTTCCACCTCCAGCTGCCACGCAAATAGTAGAATCCCACAACACTTTAATTGCCGGGAGTTCAACTATTCTCTTTGGAACTGGCGAAGCCACTACTCTTCTCCACCCTCTTCCAGAGTCTTCTTTCATCACGTAACCTTTTTCTTTCTTAAGTTTTTCCGCTTCTTCCTTACTATAAAAAGTACCTATGGGTTTAGTTGGATTTTTAAATGCAGCATCATTTTTATCAACTATTGCCTGAGTTATAAGTGTTACCACTGGCACTTTCTTGTTTCTCTTATCTAAAGCCTTTCTTAGTGACTGCTGAATGTGATATCCTATATATCCCTGGCTCATGGCACTGCATACATCAAAAGGCATGGATGGTGTAACACTATTAGCTGCTTCCGATGCAAGCAAAATTCTTCCTACTTGAGGACCATTTCCATGGACTATTACAAGCTCGTATCCCTTACAGCTTATATCTGCAATATATTCGCAAGTTTTTTTTATTACTTCTAGTTGTGCCTCAGCTGTAGCTTTCGTACCAGGTTCTTGAAGTGCATTTCCACCTAATGCTATAACCAATTTACAAAATCCCATTATAACATTCCTCCATAAGTCTTATTTGTCTGTATAATTATTTACATAGGATATTGGAATAAGTGCATACATTGCTGCACATTTCACTAATTCATCTTTCCAGGTCTTTTCATTAGGTGCATGTGCTTGATCTTCGTGGCCTGGTCCAAAACCTATACATGGTATTTTATATCTTCCCATAATGGAAACTGCATTTGTAGAGAATGTCCATTTATCTACCTTTGGCTCACTCTTAAATAAATCCTTATAGCAAGTTACAACATTTTGACATACTTTATGGTCTTCAGGCAGCACCCAAGTTGGGAAGAAACATTCCGTTGGATATTTTAATCCTGTATAAGAAGGTCTTTCATAAGTGTACATTTCAACTTCAGCCTTTGCAGCCTTAACCGAAGGTAACTTCTTAATTTGATCAATTGCATACTCCCAGGTTTCACCAGCAGTAAGCCTCCTGTCAACAGAAATGCTGCATCCATCTGCTACGGCACATCTTGAAGGTGATGAAAAGAATATTTCAGATACTGTTAGTGTACCCTTTCCCAAAAATTCATCATTGATTAATTTTTCATTTAAATCCTTTAGCTCATTTAATATAGGCGCCATTTTAAAAATTGCATTATCTCCTCTTTCCGGTGCAGAACCATGGCAGCTAATTCCATGGGTTGTAACTTTTATCTCCATTCTTCCCCTATGTCCTCTATATATATTTAATGAAGTTGGTTCCGTTATAACTACAAATTCTGGCTTTACTTTATCTTCATTGACTATATACTGCCAGCATAAGCCATCACAATCTTCTTCTTGAACAGTACCTGTTACTACTAATGTATAATCCCCTTCAAGTCCAAGATCTTTAATTATCTTACCTGCATAAACCATGGAGGCCATTCCTCCCTCCTGGTCTGTGACACCTCTTCCCAAAATAATCTCATCATCTTCATAGCCTTCATAGGGATCATATTTCCATAGATTTCTATCGCCTATCCCTACTGTATCTATATGGGCATCCATGGCAATAAGGTGTTTTCCATGTCCTATATATCCAAGTACATTACCCATGGGATCTATCTCTACTTTGTCAAAACCTACTTTTTCCATTTCCTCTTTTATTCTCAGTATAACTTTTTCTTCGCCACAGCTTTCACTTGGAATTCGAGCCATGTCCCTCAAAAATCTACATATTTCAGGTTTATATTTTTCTGCCATCTTTAATATTTCTTCTTTATTCAAATCCAATTTCATTTAAAATTCCCCCTATTTCACCTATCTTTAGAAACGCTTCCAGAGATCTTGTGCAAGTTCCCTGCTTCTTGCCATAATTCTTTCCTCGTCAACATCTACAAGTTTTCTATCTTCCATAATAACTTTACCATTTATAATTGTTGTATCTACACAACGTCCATTAATGCCAAATAGTAAGTGTGAATTAATATTGTTTTCATTTATTGGTGTAGGTGCATTGTAATCTACAATAATTATATCTGCCAGTGCTCCTTCTTTTAAAATGCCAATTTTTCCATCAATAAATCTTTCAACAATTTTTCTATTATTATAGAAAAGCATTTCTGGAATTTCAGTCCAAGCTACAGTAGAATCTCCGGCAGCATGTTTATGAATAATATTTCCAACCTTATAAGATTCCATCATATCTGAAGTATAGCCATCTGTACCAAGTCCTAATAGAATTCCTTTTTTATACATTTTAAGTACAGGAGATACACCTACAGCATTACCCATATTGGATTCAGGATTGTGAACAACTATTGCATTTTTTTCTTTGATCAAGTCTAGTTCTTCATCAGAAACATGAATACAGTGGACTAAAATTGTCTTATCAGAAAGTGCTCCTGCATCATACCATCTCTGTACAATGCCCTTGCCATATTTTTGTTTAGTTATTTCCAGATCCTGTATTCCCTCTCCTGTATGAACATGAAAACCTGTATTTAAATTTTCTATGGCATCCATACATTTTTCCAAAGTTTTATCTGAAATTGTCATAGAAGCATGAAGTCCAAACATACCTTTAATCATGTCATCTTTTTTATCATTACAATACTTAATGAAGTCCACATTTTCAGCAATACCTTCATCAGTAATTTTTTCTCCGTCTCTATCTGAAGTTTCATAACATAGGCTGCTTCGGATACCTATCTTTTCTGCAGCCTCAGCTATCTTAAATAAACTGCCTTTAACTGAATAAGCACTTGCATGGTGATCAAAAGCAGTTGTAACACCATTTCTAACTTCATCAATCATCGGTACAATAGCACTATAATAAATATCCTCTGGAGTTAATACCTTATCGAGTCTCCACCACAATCCTGTAAGTATGTCCATAAGATTTTTTGCTGGAGGACTGTCATTAGCCATCCCCCTTGCAAAAGTACTATAATAATGCATATGGGTATTAATAAATCCTGGCATAACAAGCCTACCCTTTGCATCAATAAATCTTGCATCTTTATATTTTTTCTTCAATTCTTCTGTCAAGCCAATTTCAATAATTTTATTTCCAGAAACAGCAATACATCCATTATCAATAATTGGCCTAGCATCATCCCTAGTAATAAGCTTACCATTCCCAATTAATAGCATACATTTCCCCTCCTAAATTCCAAATATTGGGTTACAGCATATAACTGTACTTATCTATGCAACTTTTAATTATACATTCCATTTCTTTTGAGATAATATTATCCTCACCAACAGTGTACATGACAACTTTGCCGCTTTCCTCTCTAACTTTACAAATGCCTTTTTTAATATCAATAACACAAAATCCCTTATTCGTACTATTTTCAAAGTCATTTTCATTCCAGAAGACTGTCACTTTATCTTTATACGGATTTCCCTTATATGGACAGAAAACTGCACAATTTCCACATTCATTACACATACCATCTAGATGTATAATCTGATGAGGAGAAGAAAAGCCTCCTACTTTAATAGCTACATTTGCCCTATTTGGACAAACATCAACGCACAATTCACAAATATTGCTGCAGGAAAGACATCTTTTATATTCTTCTTCACAGCTTCCAGGATCACTTAGTATACCCTTTCTACTATATATTTGTTTTTCATCTATAGGGATAACTTTTTTTTCAAAATCATTGTTCAATTTTTCTTTTGACAATATATTCTTGGCAACTGCCTTTCCATCTGCTATTGCCTTAACAATAGTGGCCGGTCCACATTTAGCATCGCCTGGAATATATACATTGGAAATATTAGTTTCACAAGCCTCATTCAGTTTCGGGAAATCCTTAGAATTTAATTCTATTCCATTTCTATTTAATAAATCACTATCCACTTTTTCTCCTACGGCAACAATAACCGTATCTGCATCTAATACAACCTCTTTGCCAGTTGAAACAGGACTTCTCCTACCTGAAGTATCTTTTTCTCCTAATATCATCTCTTCACAAACTAATTTATTATCTTTAATAGCTATCGGTTCAAGAAGTTCTTTAAATACAATGCCATCAGAAATAGCTAACTTTAATTCTTCAGAATCTGCAGGCATATATTCCTTGGTCCTTCTATATACAATTGAAACAGTATCCACTCCAGCTATTCTCTTGGCTGCCCTTGCTGCATCCATTGCTACATTTCCGCCTCCAATAATGAAAACATGCTTTCCTAAATCAATGTTTTCTTTTTCTGCTTTATATCTTTCAAGAAACGCGATGGCATTCACTGCTTTTTCCTTACCTTCTTTTAAAGATAATTTTCCTGGTTTCCAGGCACCTATTGCTAAGATAATATAATCATATTTTTCTTTCAATCCATCTATATTAAAATTCTCATTAATTCCAAATTTAAATTTCACTCCTTGTTTCTTTACAAGCTCAAAGTCATGGTCAATCATCTCAGACGGAATTCTAAAATCCGGAATAACATACCTTACTACACCATAAGGTTTTTCTTTTTTATCCATTACAGTTACATCCATACCATTTCTTCTCAAGAAAAGAGCTGCTGAAAGTCCTGCAGGACCTGCACCTATAACTGCTACTTTTTTATTATTTCTTATATCTTGAGGTTTGATATTTTCAATGTACTTCTTCTCAGCATTTAAGACAGCAATTTTTTTCATGTCTCTAATTAAGACAGATGAATCGTAGTCCAATCTAGTACACTTAAACTGGCAATTGTGATTGCAAATAGTTGCTGTAATTGCCGGTGAGGCATTGTCCTTAGCAATTATAGAAAAGGCTTCATCATATTTCTTTTTACCTACTAAAGCCACATATTCAGGAATTTGCTGATTTATAGGACATCCTATGCTGCAAGGTGCTGTCATACAATCATAAGTAGGAAGTTCCTCAGAAATTTTTCTACTTTCTACAATTCTTGAGTTTTTAAGATGATGACCATCTTTTAAAGTTTCTTCTGCCAATTTTGATAACATATCTGTATCTATTCCTGAGAATTTACCTTTAAGCTTTTTCTCTACCTTCTGAGCCATTTGCGTTATTCTCTCATATCCACCTGGCTTTAAGATAGTGGTTGCAAATGTCACTGGCTGAATTCCTGTAGTTAAAATTTTATCCACATTAAAGAAATCTGCTCCTCCTGAATAGGATACCTGCAAATCTCCACTAAATTCTTCAGCTAATCTACTGGCCAAGGATATTGTAAGAGGGAAAAGAGAACGTCCTGACATATACATTTCTTCTCCAGGTAATTCTTTGTTTTCAATTTTGACTGGTAAAGTGTTAGTAAGTTTAACTCCTATTTCTAAATTCAACGTCTTTGCAGTATCTTTCAAACGCTGGAGCATTGCCACAGCGTCCCCATACTGTAAGTCATTTTTAAAATGATCTCCATTTAATGTTATATAACCATATCCCATTGTGTTAAGCGTATTTCTAACAAATTTTTCTCCTAAAAGAGTTGGATTCATCTTTATAAAAACATTTAAATTCTTTTCTTTTAGTAAATAATTTGATATCTTTTCTATTTCCTCTGGAGGGCATCCATGCAGCGTAGATACTGTAATAGACGAACAGACAATTGGAGATATTTCTTCTAAATCTTTTTCATTAAAATTGGAGAACAAATTCATATGAGAAATAATTACTTTTTTACACTCATTCCATACTTTTGTATTAGAGGCATTTCTCATGCCTTCAATGTAGTTATCCATTTTAGAAGATTTAATACCATCTAAATCATATCCTACACTCATATTAAACATGAAATCTCTTTGCCTGCTTAAATTAAGTTCCTTCATTAAAATATGAAGCAAGAACCAGGCTTTTATATACTCACAGAAAGCCTCAGATACTTTTAGTTCCGTAGACCATTCCACATTGTAGCATTCATCTTGTGCACAAATACAAGGTTTAGCTACTGCTAGATCTTCTCCATCAATAACCTGTACTGTTTTTAATTCAATAAATCGGCTCCCAGTTAAATAGGCAGAGACAATGTTCTGAGTCAATTGAGTGTTTGGCCCAGCAGCAGGTCCAAGGGGTGAAGATAGCTTTTCACCAAACACTTCAATTGATTTTCCACTTTCATTTTTATAAAATTTATCTTTATGAATTCCAAAAATAGATTCCTTTCCTTTTAATTCTTTTATAACCCAAATAAGCATTTTTTCAAAAGAAATAGGGCGCATTCTATCACTCATTTATATTCCCCCTAAGATATACTTTTACATTTTATTTTGCTAAAAATCTCGGTGGCTTTGAATCAATAATCTCTGTAAGTGTTTTTACAGGATCTTTCACCTTACTTAAAAAAATCATTGAAGCAACAATGTAAGGTTTATATCCTGCCTGTTTATAAAGTTCTTCACGATAACGATCAAATACAGAAGCAGCTACTTCACCTTGCTTGCAGCTTACTCCCGTAATATCTGCAGGTAAACAGTGCATATATAATGCTTTAGAATCTTTAGTGAGCTTCATCATTTCTTCTGTGCATTCCCAGTCCTTATAATTTGCATTTTGATTTAGCAGCTCTTTTTCAAGTACCTCTATTTCATCAAATTTACCTTCTCCATATAAGTTAGTACGCTTTTCCATGGCTGCAAATGGAGCCCAGCTCTTTGGATAAACTATATCTGCATTCTCAAAAGCTTCTTTCATGGAGTTAGTTTTAATAAACTTACCTCCACTTATCTCAGCATTTTTTCTTGCAACATTCTCTACTTCCGGCAATATATCGTATCCTTCAGGATGTGCAAGCGTAACTTCCATACCCATTCTCGTCATTAAACCAATAATTCCTTGAGGTACGGATAATGGTTTGCCATAGGAAGGAGAATAGGCCCAAGTCATAGCTAGTTTTTTGCCTTTAAGATTTTGAGCTCCACCAAAATAATGAATTAAATGGAGTAAATCAGCCATACATTGAGTTGGATGGTCTATATCACACTGAAGGCTTACAAGGGTAGGGCGCTGTCCAAGAATCCCAGCTTTATATCCCTCTTGAACTGATTCTGATACTTTATGCATATACTTGTTCCCTTTGCCTATAAACATATCATCCCTAATGCCTATAACATCTGCCATAAAAGAAATCATATTTGCTGTTTCACGAACAGTTTCGCCGTGAGCAATCTGTGACTTTCCTTCATCAAGATCTTGAACCTCCAGGCCAAGTAAATTACATGCACTTGCAAAACTAAATCTTGTTCTTGTGGAATTATCACGGAATAATGAAATTGCTAGTCCACTATCAAATATACGCGGTGATATATTATTTTCCCTCATCTGTCGTAAAATATCAGCTACTGTAAAAACTGCCTTAAGCTCTTCGTCTGTTTTTTCCCAGGTTAAAAAAAAATCATTACTATACATATTTTTATAATCTAGTTTTTTTAAATTTTGGATAAGTTCTTTTAATTTTTCCATAAGATATGCCTCCTAATTGCAATGATTGAATTAGTATATTTTAACATTTTAATATCGATATATTTTGTCTTAGATATGGTATATTTAAAAGTTGGACTAACTAGTTAGTATAATTTGATTTTATAATAATAAAATATCTTTGTCAACATTAAAATATTTTTCTTTTAAAGTAAAATAATGTTTAATATTACTTAGAGTTTCTATATTGTACAATTTTTGTTTAATTACAATATTGACAAAATACTATTAATATTATTAGAATAAATTATACTAACTAGTAAATCCATTTTATATTTACAATTCACTATAATGCTTTGCTGTAATGTGTTTACCTATTACTTCTCAGGTACAGGCATCTTAGATATCTAACTCGACTCTTATTCCCTTAAAAAAACAAAAACCAAAATTCATCATTTTTATTAATTTCTTTTATGATATGTATAAGGTCGAGTATTAGATTAGATAGTAATTAATTCAACTTTCATATGTGCAAAAGTTGAAATATTAAATAAATTTAATAGGGGGTTTTACAAATGTCAGAACAATCTGTAAAAAATGTAGACAAAGTAAACGAAATGCTTCCTCTTCCAAAACTTTTTACCTTAGGACTACAGCACGTACTTGCAATGTATGCAGGTGCTGTAGCCGTACCTTTACTTATTGGTGCTTCTGTAGGTTTGACACCCAGACAATTAGAACTTTTAGTAGCTGCAGATTTATTTACTTGTGGTATTGCAACTTTAATTCAAGCAATTGGTATAGGACCTTATGTAGGCATTAAGCTGCCTGCAATTTTAGGGTGTACTTTCGCTGCTGTTGGTCCACTTATTATTATCGGCAAAAGTTATGGGATGCCAACAGCCTATGGTTCCATAATAGTAGCAGCTCTTGTTGTGGTATTAATTGCACCAATATACGGAAAAGTGTTAAGATTTTTTCCAACAGTTGTAACAGGTACAGTAGTCACTATGATAGGTCTTTCTCTAATTAACGTGGGCATTAATAGTATTGGTGGTGGTTCAGGAGCTAAAGATTTTGGAAGCATTTCTAATCTTTTACTCGGCGCATTTGTAATGATAGTTGTTATATTCTCCAATAAATTCTTTAAAGGATTTTTTCAAGCAATTTCTGTTTTAAATGGAATTATTTTAGGCACAATAGTGGCTGCATTTATGGGGAAAGTAGATTTTTCAGTAGTTGCAAGTGCACAATGGATAAGTTTTGTTCGTCCATTAAATTTTGGTATACCAAAATTTAATCTTGCCTCTATTATTATGATGACCTTTGTCATGCTTACAGTAATGATCGAATCAACTGGAACATATCTTGGAATAGGTAGAATATGCGAAAGAAAAATTACAGAAAATGACATCGTACGAGGCCTTAGAGCTGAAGGACTTGCCACAATTCTAGGTGGTATTTTCAATTCCTTTCCTTACACAACATTCAATCAAAATTTGGGACTTCTAGCTTTAAGTAAAGTAAAAAGTCGTTTTGTAGTAATCGTTTCCGGTTTTATTCTCATATGTCTTGGATTGATCCCTAAATTTGCAGCTTTAGCTACAATCATTCCCCAACCTGTTATAGGTGGAGCTACAACCATAATGTTTGCAATGGTAGCCGTAGCCGGTATACAAATGCTCTCAAGTGTAGACTTCGACAAGAATTCAAATATGCTGGTTGTTGCCTGCTCTATTGGCATAGGTCTTGGAGTTACTATTGTTCCTAATATACTTGATCATACTCCTCAATTTTTCAAATCAATCTTCAGTAGTGGTATAGTTTCTGCGTCTGTAGTTGCAATAATTCTCAATGCATTTTTAAATCACGGTGAAAAAAATGTTACTAATATTGAAGTCTCCTCTGAAAATACTCCACAAAAATATTAGTAGTGCCTGTTAAAAGCACGCAATCTACTATTTAAAACCATTCATGCCAATATATTGACATGAAGATAATTCAGAATTATAATAAAAGTGGATTAACTAGTTAGTAATGTTTATTTAAAATTGATTTATTATTAAAAATTTATAATTTGGAGGCGACTTGTTGTTGAAATGGATTGTTAATAATAAAAAAGATGTTAAAGCACATACACCTTTATTAAGCAAAAAAAATTTATGTGAAGTTAAAACTTTCCATGAAAGTTTTGAACAATATAAAAAAACTCCTCTTGTTAAGTTGGATGGATTGGCAAACTTTTTAGGACTATCTAATATCTTTGTAAAAGATGAATCTTTTCGTTTTGGATTAAATTCATTTAAAGTGCTGGGAGCTTCTTATGCCATAGGAAAACATCTCGCACAAAAATTAGACAAGGATATATCAGAACTTCCATTTTCAGTACTAAAATCTGAGAAAGTAAAAAGTGATTTAGGGGACATTACTTTTGTTGCCACTACAGATGGAAATCATGGACGAGGGGTAGCCTGGATGGCAAAACAAATGGGATACAAGTGTATTGTGTACATGCCTAAAGGAAGCACTCAAAACAGATTAAACAACATAGCTGAATTTGGCGCAGATGTCAGTATAACTGATTGGAATTACGATGATGCAGTACGTTTTACAGCCCAGCAAGCTTCTAAAAATGGATGGGAAATCATTCAAGATACAGCTTGGAAAGGATATACTGAAATTCCCAAATGGATCATGACAGGATATTCTACTCTAGCACAAGAAGCTATTGAACAGTTACATGGAACTATTCCAACTCATATATTTTTACAAGCAGGTGTAGGAGCCTTTGCTTCAGTTATAGCAAGTGTATTTGTTTCTACATTTGAAAAAAATACACCAAAAATTATCATCGTAGAACCTGAAAAAGCTGATTGTTTTTATAGATCCTGCAAAGCAGGTAAAATTGAGGCGGTCACAGGAGAAATGAATACGATAATGGCTGGACTTGCCTGTGGTGAACCTAACCCTATGGGCTGGGATATCTTGAAATACTGTGCTGATGTATTTGTATCAGTCCCTGACTGGGTAACAGCAAGAGGAATGCGTGTCTTAGGAAATCCTCTTAAAGGTGATGATAGAATAATATCTGGAGAATCAGGAGCTGTAACAGCAGGACTCCTATCCATTTCTTCAAAGGATAAATATAGGGACTTACGTGAAACATTGAAACTTGATGAAAATTCTAACGTTTTACTCATTAGTACAGAAGGAAATACTGATCCGAAGGTATATAGAAACATTACTTGGGATGGTGACTATCAAAGTTTAATATAAATAACCTAAATGAAAAATAAACTTATACTCCGCATATTTTTACAACCACAAGCCCTGTTAAACATTTTGATAAGTCTAAGCAGAAAATTTATACAAATCTAGGACTTTTGAAAACTCGTACCTCAAACAATTCAAAAGTCCTAAGTTTTGTATATAAATTTTCCACTAAGACTTATATGCAAAATGTTTAAATGTGCTTGTTTATTGTAAAAATATTTCTACGTATAAGTTTATTTTTATATAGTGAGTACTCAACTTTCACACATGTAAAGTTTCGACTTAATATAAAAGAATTACCAAGCAGCTTTTCAAAGGACAGAGGACAAAGGACAGAGGACAATGAAGGTAAGTTTTCCTTCCTTACGTAAGAAAACTAATTTGTTTTTAAGCTGCAAAAGTTGAGTTGATTCTAATTAAAATTTTAAAAAAGAGGTAATTTAAATGTTAGACATTTTAATAAAAAATGGTTTAATTGTAGATGGTACAAATACTACTCCTTATACTGCAGATATAGGAATTAAGGATGAAAAAATAATGAGTATAGGGAGAAATATATCAAGTGAAGCAAATGAAGTTATTGATGCCTCTGGATTAATAGTTTCTCCAGGGTTTATTGATGTACACAGCCATAATGATCTAGTACCTTTTACTTGTGAAAGCCTTAGAAATTCAAAGTTACTTCAAGGGGTTACTACTGAACTTGTGGGTCAATGTGGCTTAGGAATTTTTCCATATATAGAAAGTCAGAATACTGCATGGAAAAATTATGTTGTTGGAATAGTTGGAGGTGCTGATCTAAAATGGCACTTTTCTGACCTGAATGAGTATATGACTAAAATCAATTCAATGGGATTAAAAAACAATTACGCTTCATTAATTTCTCAGGGTGCTGTCAGGACAAGTGTAATGGGATTTAGCCCTAAAATACCTACGCAATATGAAATTGACCACATGTGCAGGTTAGTAGATGATGCTATGAGAAAAGGTGCTTTTGGAATGTCTCTAGGTCTTCAATATATGCCAGGTATTTTTAGCTGCAGAGATGAACTAATTGCTATGTGTAAAGTTGTAAAAAGTTATAATGGAATTGTTATGGTTCATGTTAAAAATCACGATAACACTATTAATAATGCTTTAGGAGAAATTATATCGATTGCCAGAGAATCTAATGTAAAGCTTCAGATTTCCCATATGAGATCTTATAATTCAAGTAAATTAGGCTTGAATGCTGACTCACTTATCAAAATCATAGAAAAAGCAATTGATGACGGTATAGACATTACTTTTGATGAACATCCCTATCTCTCCGGCAGTACCTTAATGACTCAACTTTTACCACCCTGGCTTACAAAAGAAGGAGAAGGTACCTTATTAGAAAAATTAAAGGATGCTAAAGTATTAAATAGAGTTAAAAATGAACTTTCTAATACAAAGATACATTACCCTGCGTGGGATAATTACAGTGCAATAGCTGGTTGGGATGGTATACTCATCACTTCACTTAAAAAAGATAAAAATTTGAAGTACATTGGAAAAACCGTTGGCGACATTTCAAAAGACTTGAGAATACACCCGGTAGACTTTATATCTAAACTACTTATTGAAGAAAATGCAGGAATTGGAATAGTAACCTTAAACATATTTTCAGAAGAAGACACTATAAAACTCATACGCCATCCTCTACAGATGGTATGTTCAGATAGCATACCTGCAGGTGTTCCACATCCACGTTTCTATGGTAATTATCCTCTTTTCATAGGTAAATTTGTACGACAAAAAAAGGCTATTAGCCTTGAAAATGCCATATACAAATCAACATTATTTCCTGCAGTTACTCTAGGTTTAAAAAATATTGGTAAATTAGCTCCTAACAATATAGCAGACATCACTATATTTGATTTTGACAAAATCACAGGTTATGAAGATTATAACAGCCCAACTAAACCGCCTGTTGGTGTAAAATATGTGTTGTTAAACGGAAAACTTGCTGTAAAAAATAGGATTGTATGTAAAGGAAATTACGGTAGAGTTATAAGGCACACGTAATTATATTTAAGTTAAGAGTTAAATATTAAAAATTAATAGTTACTAATATTTTAATTTAATATTATATTTTCCATAAATTTATTTTATTGCCATACGATATAACATGAAGTTAATGACTATAATTATACTTATAGAAACTTAATGGGAGGAGTATTGTGGAAATAAAATTAGATTATAAAAATGCAAGTAACAAAATAGTTATCAATCCTTATAATAGTAAAGTTTCCAATGATTTTAAGTCATGTATACATGAAATGAATCCATGTATACATTCTCCAGATGAATTAAAAAGTGGTGTGTTTGCTAATGCACCTTATAATGTTAGAAAATCTTGGATGAATGTATTTAACAGTTTACCAAAAGAAGACAAGCTTTATGCCGCAACAATTCTACTTGAACTTAGTCAAATTAAATCAGGGTAAGTTAAATCTAATAACAATAATATTAATAACTACAGTGATGATATTAATGGATATGTAGACTTATCAAGTGATTCTTAGGTTCAGATGGAGTTTTCTTATAAGGATGACTTTCTCCAGCTGAATCTTAGAAGAACTTATCCAGGCGCGTAGCAGTGCTTATCCCCCCACTTTGATAAAAGATGGGGGGGTATTAGCAATGGTAGCGATCGGATAACAAATTTCTAGTGTAATGAAATTTGTTAGTATATGTCTGGTATAAGTTAACTTTTTACTTGGAAGTTAAATCCCATTGCTTTCAAGGAAATCACGAAGTAAATTCATACATACAATCTTTCTATATTCTGCTGAAACCCTTCCTTTTATAGGGATAATAACCTTATCATATGCTGCAAGGTACTCCTTCTTAACAGCTTTTGCTTCTTCGATAGTCTTACCAATGAGCATTCTATCAATAACAGGCATCCTTATAACAACATCTTTAACTGCACCAAATGCTGTACTGCAATTACAGATTTTATTGTTTTCTACATTAAGAATACCAGCAAAAGATACCCTGGAAATTGCTAAGGCATTTCTTGCCCCTACCTTTTTATAATAATAATTGTCAAATCCTTCTTTATTCATGAGAATTTCAACAAGCAGTTCATCTTTTTTGAGGGAAGTCTTTTTTCTACCAAGATAAAATTCATTAATAGGAATAATCCTCTCCTCTTTACTACTTACAATACGCAGTTTAGAATCCGTAACAAAAAAGATAAGTGCACTATCTGCTTTAGGTGAGCCATTACATATATTCCCTCCAACAGTGCCTAAATTTCGAATTGCAGGTGCTGCAATTTGTGATACTGCTTCTTTTAAAATAGCAGGAGTCAATTGATTTTCAATAATATCCGTAAAAGTACACCCTGCACCGATATGAATATACTCTTCATCCTCTACTATATTTTTCATCTCAGATACTTTGTTTAAGAACAAATATCTAGCATTTTCATCTGCCTTAATCATTAAATCCGTACCTCCTGCATAAGGAGTAACCTCCTCTTTTGCAAGAATATCCAATGCTTCCTTTAAAGATGATGGTCTATAACTATTTACCATAAACCTTTCCCCTCCTTTGCTGCAATACCAATAGCTTTAACAATAGCATTATAGCCAGTGCATCTACATAGATTTCCAGAAATGCCTTCTCTAATCTCCACTTCTGTAGGATCTGGATTTTTAGAAAGTATGCATTCAGACGCAAGTATCATACCTGGAATACAAAAGCCACACTGTACAGCACTAACAGAAGCATATGCCTTATCAAGAACTTCAAAACGTTTAGTTTCACGATATCCTTCAATAGTCATAACGCTACTACCTTCTATACTGCCTACTGCTACCATACAGGAATTAACTAGTTTGCCATCAAGTATAACAGAACAGGCACCACATTCACCTTCCTTACAGCCGCACTTTACACCAGTAATGTGTAACTCATTTCTAAGTACATCAAGCAAACGCTCACTTCCCCTGGCAGTAGATGTAACTTCTTTTCCGTTAAGAATAAATTTTATCATTACTTAAGCACCTCCTGCAAAACCTTCATAGTGTCCTCTTGAGTAAATGGAGCTTTATTTAAGTCTACGTCAAGTGCATTTTCCATAGCTTCCACATAAGCTGGAGCTGCACCAACAAGAGGAAGCTCTCCAGCACCTTTAGCTCCATATGGGCCACAGCTATATGGATTATCTACTATTTCAGTTACAAGCTTCGGAACATCTACTGCTGTAGGAATAATATAATCACTATAGCTATTATTACGTATTATGCCTTTATCATTGCATTCCATCTGCTCCATGGAAGCATATCCAATTCCCTGAAGAAAACCTCCCTGCATCTGTCCTTGTATAATGTTCATATCAATAGGAACACCAACATCAAAAATACCCCATGCTCCAATTACCTTTGTAATAGCAGTAAGTGTGTCCACCTCTACTTCAATAACATTAACAGACCAGGAAAAGGTTGGATATGCATCTCCTTTGAATTTTTCAAGGCTAAATGGAATTATAAAGTCAGGCTCCACAAAATGTTCTTCTACAATCTGTTCTTCTCCAGTTTTCCACTCTCCTTTCAATTTCTCTGCTGCACGCCTAAGCAATTCTCCAACTACCATTAAAGAACGGCTTGCTACAGTAGGCCCTGAGTCAGGTACATGGTCTGTATCCGGATTATTTATAAGCACCTTATCATAAGAAATTCCAAGGGTATCTGCAACAATTTTAGAAAAAGTAGTTTTAATACCCTGACCTATATCCGAATTGCTTACTAAAAGTTCAACTGTATCATCTTCATTTTTTCTAATTTTTACAACAGCTTTTATGAGATCACGTTCTCCACTTCCTGTAAAACCACAGCCATGGAAAAATAATGACATGCCAATACCCTTTCGGTATCGTCCCTTTTGATTTTTATACATCTGACGTTTTTTACGATAGTCAGCAAGTTCATCAGCTCGCTTAATCATTTCAGGCAGAGATACATGGAAATGATACTTTCCACTTGTAGAAGTAGAATCTCCCTGTTTAACAATATATTTTTCCTTCAGTTCAAGGGAGTCAACACCCATTTTCTTTGCAATGTGATCCATCATCATCTCTACTGCAAAGAAAGTCTGTGGAGCACCAAAACCACGGTATGCACCACAAGGTACTGTATTTGTCTTAACTGCACGTCCCACAATACGCAAGTTTTCTACTCGATATACGCCGTTTGCACAAATTACTCCACGCTGTAAAACAACAGGAGAAAGGGTTGTATATGCACCACTATTAAACAGTACGTCAATATCCATACCTGTAATCTCACCATCTTTAACTGCTACTTTATAGGTACAGATAGATGGGTGACGCTTTGAGGTAAACTCCATGTCTTCACGTCTATCAAATATTACTTTCACTGGTTTGTTTGCCTTTTTAGCTGCCACTGCAGTTTGACATGCAAGTATAGAAGGAAAGTCTTCCTTACCTCCAAATCCTCCCCCAGTAACATCCTGAATAATCTGAATATTTTTTTCATCATATCCTAAAGCTTTGGAAACTGCACCATACACATAGTAAGGACACTGCATAGAACCACGTATTGTCATTCGCCCATCATGTGGATAAGCAATTATCCCCTGAGTTTCAAGATACGCCTGTTCTTGATAACCAGTTTGAAATGTCTCAACAAAAACCTGATCAGCTTCTTTTAAAATCTTACAAATGTCTCCTTTTTCACACTTATAATGGAAAAATACTGTATTAGATTTTTGCATATCCAAAACGGGAACCTGTTCTTCATATACTACAATAATTTCACTTAAAATTCTATTGACTTCTTTAAGGCTAGGTCCCACAACCATCAAAATAGGGTCACCTACATATTCCACAGTATCTTCAGCATAAACGGGTGTATCATTTTCCACAATTGCAACACGATTTACACCTGTTACATCATTTTTGTCAACAACAAAGTAACCATCAGGTAATTTAGGAATACTGATATTAATTATTTTTGCCCTTGCCTTTGTGGAATGCAATAATTTGCCGTAAAGCATATCATCCATCACATGATCATCTACATAAAGGGCCTGGCCACTTATTTTTAATTCATGATCTTTTTTCTTTACAGACTTACTAATGTTTTTCATACAATACCTCCCTATATTCAATTCATAAAACTCTGCAAAATTTTAGTTTATATAAAAGAGTAATATACTATTTTTTTAACTTTTTATAGAATGTACCTTTTAACGGCAGCTGACTACGGAATTTACCATCTAATCTATAATATGCATGAGAACAAGCTGGCGCTGTAGGAATCAAACATAATTCTCCACAGCCTTTTGCCCCATAGGCTTCAGGAATCTTTTCTTTACTTTGTACAAGAATAACTTCAAGTTCTGGAGCATCTGTTGATCGCATAAGTCCTAGTGTACCTAGCTTTGTCTTAGGATAGCCGCCTTCAACTTTAAATTCTTCTGTTAAAGCATATCCAAGCCCCATAACAATGCCACCTTCAATTTGTCCTTCAACAGCCTGAATATTGACAGGTGTTCCAACATCATAAGCTGCAACTACTTTTTCAACTTTTCCTTCTTCATTCAAGATAACAACCTGAGCTCCATAACTGTAGCTTACATGGCTTACTGGATTTTTCTTTGGAGATCCCATTGGATCTGTCTTTGCAGAATATTCACCATAAAATTCTCTTCCTTCTAAATCCAAAAGAGTCAATCCTTTGTCCAATTCTGCTTTTAATTTTTCGGATACACGCCTTACAGCTTCCCCAGTTACCACAGTCTGTCTAGATGCAGTACTAGTTCCTGAATCAGGTGTATAGAAGGTATCTGCTCTTTCATGAACAGTAAGTGCTGGATTTAAACCCGTTGTTTCACATAATATGGTAGTACACATTGTTGCAATTCCTTGTCCCATACAAGCTGCAGAAGTTTTAATATAAACTTTTCCATTTTCTACAGATAAAATGCAGCGGCCAATATCCTTATTTCCCACTCCAGTTCCACTGTTTTTAAAAGCTATAGCAATTCCTGCATAAGGATTTGATTCATATACATCTTTAACAGCTTCCAAACATTCTGCCATAGCAACACTTTCATCTGCTATTTGACCATTTGGAAGTACCTGTCCTGGACGGATTGCATTACGGTAACGTATTTCCCAAGGTGAAATTCCCACCATCTCTGCCAATAAATTAATATTGTTTTCAGTAGCAAAACAGCTTTGTGTTACACCAAAACCACGAAATGCTCCAGCAACCACATTATTTGTATAAACTGACATACCTAAAATGTCAATATTCTGATAATTATATGGTCCTGCTGCATGAGTACATGCTCTTTGTAATACAGGTCCACCAAGAGATGCATAGGCACCTGTGTCTGCAATAATTACGCCTTTCATAGCTGTTAAATATCCATTTTCATCACAAGCTGTTGTAAATTCCATTTCCATTGCATGACGTTTAACATGATAATCTAAGCTTTCCTGCCTTGAAAACTTTACCTTCACCGGTTTTTTTGTGTACCATGCCATTAATGCTGCAAGATGTTGAACACTCATGTCTTCCTTACCGCCAAATCCTCCTCCAACAAGCTGAGAATGACAGTGTACCTTTTCCTTTGGAATTTTAAGCATATTTGAAATTTCACGCTGCTCGTCATAAACAGATTGTGAGCCAGAATAGAGTAAAATGCCATCTTCTCCTTCAGGTGCTGCAATTGCACACTCTGGTTCCATAAATCCGTGTTCCTGAAATGGAGTTTTATATTTCCTCGTCACTACATATTTAGAATTTTTAATTGCTTCATCTGCATTTCCACGTTGAAGAATAGAACGACTCATAATATTTCCATCTGAATGAATTAAAGGTGCATCTGCTCTTAGGGCATCTTCAGGAGAAGTAATTGGCTCCAATTCTGTATATTCTACATCAACTAATTTGCACACTTCATCCAGCTTATCCTTATGATAAGTTGCCACAAGTGCCAATGAATCTCCTATATATCTGGTTGTCCCACCTTCTGGAATCATTACATCCCAATCCTGTTTTATATGTCCGATAATATTATTTGGAACATCCTTTGCCAGTAAAATTTTCACACAATCCGGATGAGCTTCTGCCTTGCTTATATCAATTTTATTTACAATAGCCCTTGGATATTTAGATCGAACTGTTTTAGCATAAATCATTCCAGGCAGCTCCATATCATCTACAAAAATGCCTGTTCCATTTACTTTTTCGTCTACATCCACACGCTTAAATTTCTGATTCATCTTCAATTTATCTACAGGAGCTGGTATCTGAAGATTTTCCCTAAAATATTTTGCTGCCATTAAAATAGCTTCTTCAATTTTTTTATATCCAGTACAGCGGCAAATATTACCTCTAATTGCCTTTTTTACATCTAACTCTGTTGGATTAGAATTGACATCTAATAGAGCTTTTGCACAAATTACCATTCCAGGAATACAAAAGCCACACTGTACTGCACCTGCTTCTCCAAAACAATATTCATAAACTTCTTTTTCCCTGTGACTTAATCCCTCAACAGTTAAGATTTTCTTTCCTTCAAATTTTGATACTTTTTGTACACAAGCTTTTACTGCTTTTCCATCTACTAAAATAGTGCACGTTCCACATGCACCTTCGCTGCAACCGTCCTTTGCAGAAGTGATTTTCAAATCATCTCTTAAAAAACGCAATAGGGGTTTATCAGTATTCGAAGCTACATCCTTACCATTAATATTTAATGTAAACATAAATAACCTCCTATTTTATAAAAATTTAACAATTTATTGTTACAATTATTATAAAATAGGAGGCTAACCTTTATCAAATTCTTTGTGAAAAGAACTTGCTTTTTGCATTAAAATATTCTATCAAATTCATCTTTTGCATATTGACGGACATTGTGTTCAAATTGCTCATATTTTTTTAAAAATTCCATACCTTCTTCGGTTAAATAAGTTTTTCCACCATTTCGTCCACCATGTTTTCTCTTAACCACTGCATATCCTAATTCTTCTTCCAACTGATTCAGCATGTTCCACGCTTTGCTATAGGAAAGTGCCATGTGTTTACATGCATTTCGTACAGAATGTGTATTCTGAATTAAAATCAAAAGTAACTTTGTTCTTGAATTAAAAAACAAAGATTCCTTTTCAATACTTATTTTAACAAAAGGATGTAAAATACGCTGGTTATGTTTTCTTAGGAGTTTTTCCAATTGGCAGGGGTCTCCTGTATCACTTAAAATCCCCTCATCTTCCACATCCATAAGCTGTCTTTCAACCCCAATGTTTTGGATAGCTCCCTCCATCCCCTCATTACCATCATATTTTAAAACTTGAGGGATTAATTTAGAAGATATCAAAAGAGGGTGTCCAGTTTTTCCATGATAAGATGGTAATAGTAACTGCTTATTACATTCTATCATCTTTTGAATAGTTTCCGGTGTAAATAGCGGGGCACTTACTGGATTAAATATTACCTGATCGCACTTATTTTTTAAAAAATCCAGTCCTATTTTTGCAGAATCAAGCATTTGTGAATTTTCATATTTTTCATTATACAAAAATATAACTCCATAATAAGCTAAATTGTGCTCAATTTCCTCAGATTTATACCCGGTAATTACCACAATTGGTGAAACTCCAGCCTTTTGAAAAGTTAAGACAATTCTTTTTACTATAGTGATAGAACCAATTTTGCGCAGTGGATATGTTTCATTTTTCTCTGACGTTTTTCCTGCAGCAACAATTATACCTCCTGTTATTTTTTTCTTTTTCTCCATATCCTACTCCTTATCTAGCTGTAACTTTCATATATGTACAATTTAAGACTATATGATCTTGCTTAGTATAAAAATACTAATTTTCATCTTTTAAACACTGTTCAATAAGCCTTTCGGCTACATCAAAATACTTTTTTAAATCAAACTTACCTTCATCAATAAGATACTGTAGTGACGCCCCTAACATTAAAGATACCATTATATATGTTAGCATATCTTTATATTCATTATCTACAGTATCCTTAAATTCCCCTTTATTTAAAACTTCACCAATACTACTGCGCCATATGTTAAAGGTTTTCTGAAATTTTTTCCTTATCTCATCATTTACTGTACCTTGAACCCAATAATCAAGTTGTACATAGTCCAATTCTTTATTATTTAAAATGTCATCTTCCTTTTGTTCAAAAAATCCCCTCATATTTTCTAAAACACTTTTATTGTCTAAATCAATATATTTCTTACGGTTCTCTGAAAATTGCTTTTGTATATCATTTAAAAGGGCTATCATTATATCATTTTTAGTGGGAAAATAATAATGCAAATTAGCCTGACTTCTATCAGCTTCTTTTGCAATCATATGCATACGGGTACCACTTATTTTTTCTCTAGCAATTACTTTCATAGCAGCATTTAATATATTCTTTTTTGCATCTTTTGGCATAATATAACCTCTTTCTCGTAACAATTATAATCTACTATAAAATTATACTCTAAGTTTAAATTTTACGCAAAATTTGTATTTAAATATCCGAAAATAAATCTATAAAACTAAACTTAGAATAATCAAATAATCCTCTTGAAGTTATTTTTATCTCTGGAATTACGGGAAGTGCCATAAATCCAAGTGTTATAAATGGATCAACTTCTTTTTTAATTTCAAACTTTACTGCTAATGAATTTAATTTTGTAATTTTATCTACTACAAAAGATGGGTTCTCAGATGTCATAAGTCCACCTATTGGTAATTTTAAATACTCTAGCAATTTACCTTCAGATACAAATACTATACCTCCATTATTACATATAATGTTATTCACTGCTATCTCCATATCTTTATCATTGTCACCTACTACAATTATATTATGAGAATCATGGGCTATTGTCTGAGCTATGGCAGCTTTTTTGAGTCCTAGGCCTTCTATGAACCCAACAGAATGTTTTCCACTGTTTTTGTGTCTTTCTATTACAGCTATTTTATTTACAACTTCTTCCTTACTTTCAACACATTCAACTAATCCTTCATTTATTTTAACTTTTCTCTTTTCTTTTTTAGTCACTAGTTCTCCCGGCTTCACTTTTATTACATTTACAAAGTTACCTTTAGCCTTAATCTTAAATAAGTCTTCTTTTATATAATCTACATTTACTGAGGGTTTAGCAAAAACATTTTTAAACATATGATCACTTTTATGTACCTTACCATCCTTAATCACATTTTTAATTTTCAATTTTTTCATATCTTCAAATATTACCAAATCAGCCTTCATACCAGGTGAAATAGCACCTCTATCTCTTAAGTTATAGCAATTAGCTGCATTAAAAGATGCTATCGTATATGCTTTTATAGCATCTAATCCTTCATCTATGGCAGTTCGTATACAATTATCTATACTGCCCTCATCTACTAAATCTTCAATATGTCTGTCATCAGTACAAAACAAAAACCTACTATAATTTTTGTCATTTACTGCAGGTAATAATTTTTTCAGATCTCTAGCTGCAGATCCTTCCCTAAGCATTACATACATCCCATTTCTCACTTTTTCTAAAGCTTCTTCATAATTGGTACATTCATGATCTGTTCTAATGTTGGCACATAAATAAGCATTAAGTTCTTTATCATTAATTTTAGGACAATGTCCATCTATGTTTTTTCCATACTTGTTTACCATTAAAATTTTTTCCAACATCTTTTTATTTCCCGAAGCAACTGCATTAACATCCATTACTTCTCCAAGTCCTAAAACTTGAGGATCTTCAATAAACTTTTTTAAGTTATCTGCTTCAAGCACTGCACCATTATCTTCAAAATCTACTGCTGGAACACAAGATGGAAGCATAAAAAATATATCTCCATCACCTCTTTTGCTATTTTCCAGCATAAATTCTATACCTTTTTCCCCTAAAACATTTGCTATCTCGTGGGGATCTGCAATAATTGTAGTAACACCTTTTTTAATAACTAAATCAGAAAATATTTCTGGAGTTACCATGGAAGATTCTATATGAACGTGAGAATCTATAAACCCTGGTGCTACAAAAAAACCACTACAATTAATTTCATGGTTTCCCTCATATTTACCCGTTCCTACAATTATACCATCATTTATTGCAATATCCTTTTTTTCAACAGTTTGAGTAAATACATTTATTATAAAAGCATCTTTCAGCACAAGTTCTGCTTTTATCCTGCACATAGCAGCATTGATTTTACTTGTCAATTCATTCATCTACTCACTTCTCCAATCTATTAAAATGCCCTATTATGATATTACTTCCGCAGTTTAAAAACTTTGCGAAGCAAAGCTTCGTAAGTTAAGAATTAATAATGAAAAATTATTAGTAATGTTTTGTTTTAGCAAAACGAATTTTCAAAAATTTGATTAAAGATTTTTTGTAGTGTAACGGAAAAAATCCACATTAACTATTAATTCTTCACTCTTAACTATTAACTAAAAAAGTTGCTTCGCATTATATTTAAATTAAGTTAAAATCTCATTGTAAAAGTTAAATATATAATATATATATTACTCTACTCAAACGGAAGTAGTAAATACCTTAGTACAAATAATACAGCAAGAACATACACTATTGGACTGAGTTCTTTACCTCTACCAGTAGCTATTTTTACTATAGGATAAATGATCATTGCAACTGCTATACCATTTGCTATACTATAACTAAAAGCCATTAATGAAATAGCAAAGAAACATGGTAATGCTTCTGTAAAGTCACCAAAATCTATATTTTTGATTACTCCCATCATTAAGGCACCTACTATAATAAGTGCTGGTGCTGTAGCCTGTGAAGGAACTACTCCAACAAGTCCTGAAAAAAATAATGAAAGAATAAATAATATACCTACGGTTACTGCTGTGAGACCGGTTCTTCCTCCTGCCGTAACACCAGAGGTTGATTCAACATAAGTATTAATAGTACTTGTTCCAAAAAATGATCCTGCAGTTGTTGCTACTGCATCACAGATAAGAGCTTTCTTAAGTCTTAAAACTTTACCGTTTTCATCTACCATCCCTGCCTTTGTAGCAGTTCCAACAAGTGTTCCAATAGTATCAAAAAGATCAACCAAACAAATTGTTATAACAACCATAATAAAACTCAAAATTGCTCCTGCTATAGAAGTGCCTCCTTTTGAAAAAAGGCCGGAAAAATCAAAAGCTGCAAAAGTAGGTGCAAGAGAAGGTGGTGCACTAAAGATGTGTAAATTTGCAAGAGAAGTAACTTTAAGTGGTATACCTATAAGTGTGGTTAAAATAATGCCTATAAGAATAGACCCTGTAACATTTCTTGCCATAAGTACGCCAATTATTAAAACCCCTATTATAGTAAGCAATGTTCCTGGTTGTGCAAAATTTCCAAATCCAACAAGTGTTGATTTATTTGAAACTATTATTCCACCACTTTTTAAACCAATAAGTGCAATAAAAAGTCCTATACCACCAGACATAGCATATTTTAAATTTTGAGGTATGGCATCAACAATTTTTTCTCGTATGGATGTAACTGTAATAATTATAAACAAAATACCTGAAGTCAATACTGCAGTAAGAGCTTGGTGCCAGTTAAAACCCAATGTTAAACATACTGTGTAAGTAAAGAATGCATTAAGACCCATACCTGGAGCTTGAGCAAAAGGCAAATTTGCGTAGAACCCCATTATAAATGTCCCAACAGCAGCAGCTAGACAAGTAGCAACAAATACCGCTGACACAATAGGATCAGAGCCTACATTAAACTTTGAAGCCGCATCTCCAACTACACCTGCTGAATTCATACCCGCTATTCTAAGAACACTTGGATTAACAAATATTATATAGGCCATAGTAATAAAAGTAGTGAATCCAGCTAGAATTTCTGTCTTTACATTTGTGTTGTTGTCTTTTAACTTAAAGAATGATTCTAGAAACGAATTTTTCTGTCCATTAACTCCACTTTCCATAAATTAACCCCCATTATAAAATTATTTAGAGTTCTCAAAACCTGTTAAGTTAAAGAACTTTATTTTTAATAACACTTAGGCTCCTCTATTTTTTTGCCCGCTACATATCTCTCCTTAATATTTCTGTCATCTCCAGTATAGATAAACTTTTGCAGCCTTTCTTCTATTGACAATTGTCTAAATATAGCTAAATTGCTGTCATCAATAACGAGAGCATCAAACTCGTACCCATTTTCAAAGCTTCCTACTTTACCAAAAAACTTTCCTCCACCTTTTGTTGCCAGATAAAATAATTCCGCAGTACTAAAAGACTTATCTACTTTACTGCTTTCAAGCCATTTTAAATTTGATACCTGAGCACTATTTACAATTACATTTGTCATTGACAAACTATGTCCTGCAGATATATCACTTCCAAGCCCTACAGGTATACCTCTTGTTACAAACCTTCTAATAGGTGCAATTCCACTTGATAAATTACAATTTGAACTAGGATTATGAGCAATAAATACATTCTTTCTATTCATTAATCCAATTTCATCTTCATCTACCAAAATACAATGAGCCATAATAGTAGGTACATCCCCCAATAGTCCTGCTCTGTCATATACTCTAGCGTAATTTTTACAATCTGGATGTAACTTTTTAACAAAACTAACTTCATCATTATTTTCACATAAATGTGATTGTACTGGGACATTGTATTTTTTAGCTAAGTTTCCTAAGCTTTTCAATAACTTCATACTACAGCTTGGAACAAATCTAGGTGTAATTATAGGCTTTACAAGTTCATATTTTGTACAATATTCCTTCAATATTTCTTCTGTATCATAAATTGAATCTTCTGTATTTTCTACCAAATATTCTGGCGAATTTCTGTTCATATTTACTTTTCCCACATATGCTGATAGTCCTGACTCCCCAAATAAATCCATTAAAAGTTTTGTTGAATCTTTATGAATGGTTGCAAAAACACATGCCCTTGTGGTACCAAATCTCCACAAATCTCTTATTAAAGCCGAGTACACCTTTTTTGCATAGTTAATGTCTGCATATTTTGCTTCCTCAGGAAAAGTATACTCTTGGAGCCATGGCATAAGTTCTTTGTCAAGTCCTAATCCTAGGTTTCCATATTGTGATGCATGTAAATGCAAATCAACAAATCCTGGTATTATAATTGCGTCTCCATAATCTATAATCCTTATCTTACTAAACTTTTCAGGAAGATTTTTATATACACCTTTAACACACTTACCTTCAACTACAATATACCCATTTTCAAATACTTCAAATTTGCCAAAAATTTTAGTAAATATAATATTACCCTTAACAATATATATGCCTTCCATTAAGCTGCCTCCTTTTAAGTTATTGTAATTTTTGCATTTAAATATCAGAAATAGAAATTTAAATAATGTGTTAATACATTATTATTAAAAATGATTGTAAATTAGAATATTGAAGAGTTAAATATGATATAATCTATATTCAAATAAGTTAATTTAATATAGCATATAATGTGTGATTGTCTTGTTTTTACTTATACTAACTAGTTAGTCCATTTTTATTATAATTCCGAATTATATTTCTGTCAATATATATTAATTTTGTAATAATATATTATAAACAGAGTTCTTGGCATCAGATGGAGTTTTGACTCCATCTGATGTTTATTAACAGGCTTTTAAGTGCTTCATCACTTAGAAAGCGTTATCTTTTAGAGAAAAGCAGAGAACTTAAATCAAAGATTTAAGTTCTCTGCTTTTCCCACTAAGTAATTTACATTTCTATTTTATATTTTTTAATCTTACTGTATAAAGTATTTCTCCTTATTCCAAGTGCTGCTGCTGAATGAGTTATATTTCCCTTAAACTTTTTCAACACCTTTACTAAATGTTCCCTTTCCACATAATCCAACTTTAAGCAGTCTTCATTAATATTCACAAGTACTTCATTATTACAATTTTCTTCTGAAAAATAACCTGCAGGTACAGATTCAGTATTTATAATTAACTCCACTACATTTTCTAACTCTCTTATGTTTCCGTGCCAGCTGTAATTAATCATTTTTTGTAAATATTCTTCTGGTATAACTGGCTCCTTTTTATTTAACTTTTTTGATATAGTTTTAATAAAATATTGAATAAGAAGAGGTATATCCTTTTTTCTCTCTTTAAGTGGAGGCAAATATAAAGGCAATACATTTAGCCTATAATATAAATCCTTTCTAAATCTTCCGCGCTCCACTTCTTTTTTTAAATCTCTATTCGTGACAGCTATAATTCTTACATCTACAGATATACATTTTGAACTTCCAATTCTCGTTATTACGCCTTCCTGTACAACTCTTAGAAGCTTTGTCTGCATATCAAGTGGCATTTCTCCAATTTCATCCAGCATTATAGTTCCACCATCTGCCAATTCAAATTTTCCAATGTTTCCACCCTTTTTAGCTCCTGTAAAAGCTCCTTCTTCGTATCCAAAAAGCTCTGACTCTATAAGTTGTTTAGGAATAGCACCGCAATTTAAAGCTATGAAAGGCCCATCTACTCTACTACTGTGATTATGAATGGATTGTGCAAATACCTCTTTTCCTGTACCGCTTTCTCCCATTATAAGTATAGTTGATTTACTATCCGAAATCTTTTTTGCATATTCTATTATTCTCATAAAACTTTCATCTTGACCAATTATTTTATCAAAAGTGTAGTAAGCCTGTCCGTCATTTCTTTTCTTTGCTATTTTAATTTTTTCAAAAACATATACTATTTCAATGTTATCATCTTCACAATTGTATATAGAACTGGTAGTTAGTTGATATTGAGTTTTGTTTCTCACAGCCACTATGTTTGTTTCTTTTGAAGTACTTTGGCCCAAATATATGGATGTCTTTATATCATTCCAATTTTCTATAATATCTTCCATCTTATCTGTTTCTAACTTGTTACCTCTTATACCAAACATATCTTGTGCTTTTTTGTTGCAAATTTTTATTTTACCATCTATATCGGAAGTTATTATAGCAACAGGGCTGGAATTAAATATATTTTTTATATGCTTGTAATTCATATTTTGAATCTTATTACATTCTTTTACTTTAAGCATTTCTTCTATGGCATTTGACGCTGCTATAACCATCCCAAGAGTATGAGAATGTACAAATTCAGCATACCCAGTAAGATTCAATACACCTATAAGTCTTCCTTTACTATCTTTTATAGGTGCTGCAGAACACGTCCATTTGTGGTATGCTCTAATGAAATGATCATCTCCAGAAATTTGAACTGGCATTTTAGTGCTTATAACCATGCTCATAGAGTTAGTTCCAATGTTTTCTTCATTCATAAAAGCCCCTGGTACCATTTTTAAAGAAAAAGCTTTCGAAAGTATTTTTTCGTCTCCCAATGCATTTAATATACATCCTTCTCCGTCAGTAAGTAATACAAAGAAATCGAAACCCTTTACAAAATTAATTAGCTGCTCCATATAAGGTGCCGCAGTCAATATTAAATTTCTGTTAGCTGCAAATTTTTTCTGTAATTCATTATCATATAATATTTTTTTACTAAAAACCTGGTGTGAATCAATGCCAAACTTTTTACATCTTTCATGCGAAAGTTCCACATCCGTTTTATATACAGCTTCATTATCTAATTTAGAAGTAACTGTGTTCACTACAATTCCCCCCATTATAATAACAATTTCCAATTCCATTTCCCATTATTAAAGGAAAGCTCGTTTATACACCCATAGGGTTGATTTATTTTAAATATGTCCTGCATAGATATTGATAAAATATTCTTTAGTATGACTCTATTAACTCCTGCATGGGCAATTATAATTATATTACCGCTACTACTGCTTATAATAGATTTAAAAACAGGGATAACTCTTTTCTCAAGATTTTTAAAGCTTTCTCCCCCTGTTGGTACAAAACCTCCTATATCTTCTCCTCTACTTTTAAACTGCTCCGGTAAAGAACTCTTAATAGAACTAAAAGTTTTTCCTTCCCATTCACCCATGTTTATTTCCATTAATTCATTTACTATAATATTTTCTATATTTCTACCTTCTAAAATTATATGTGCTGTTTCAACACATCTTTTTAGTGGACTTAGATATACTTTCTCTATGTCTATTTTTTTAAAGAATTTTTTTAGCTTTAGTACTTGTACAGTGCCTTCTTCATTTAGAGGTATATCTGTAATTCCTATGTAACGTTTCTCAGTGCCTGCATTTATTTTACCATGTCTTATTAAATATATTTTTCTACTCATAACTAAAATCTTTCCCCAATACGCTTTTTATCTTTTTTTCAATTTTTCTGGCTTCCCCAAACCTCTTCCTCACTTTGTTTAATGCTTCAGAATTATTTGAAAATCTTGAAGAATATTCAGAAAATCTTTTTTCTAATCCTACTAATTCATCTTCTTGAACAACTTTATCTGCCAGGTACAGTAGTTCTCCTTCTGTAATATTATCTTCTTCACTTACCTCTATATCCATGTGAGTTGCTATTATTTTTGCTACATACGGGTAACCCAAGTCACTTAATATTTTCGCCCCTTCTTTAGCATGATTTTTTTCTTTTCTAGCCAAATCATGCAAAAGCCCTGCAGCTAACATTATATCTTTATTGAAATTATATTCTTTACTATTTAACTTAGTTAAAATATTTAGAGCTATTTCTGACACCTTATCTCCATGTCTCCTTATATTACAAGGTACACCATATAAGTTTAAAATGCAATAACATTCTTCCAAATTAGGTGCTCTTAAATAAAAATGTTCAAGCAATTTTTTATAGTCTTCTTTAATATCCATATCCATCAATATTCCCTGGTCTGGAACCGGAACTCTTATAGAATCATTGTCAAACTTTTGGAGTATTCTCTTTAATCCACCTTCACCATCACTTTTCATTATTTCTGACCTATACTTACAATCTATAAAGGGAGGATGCCCTGACTTTCCATTAAACTTGGGATATATAATACCCTTACCACACTCCATATATTTATCTTTTAACATATTTACAGTATGTGTTTTTATGAGAGGTATATCTACAGGATTCATAAAAAATCCTTTTACATCCTCTTGCAATACTTCCATCCCTTTTACTATGGAAGAAAACATGCCCTTTGAATAATCTTCATTTTTTACCCACCTAACTCCTAAATCTTTAATTACATCTATTACTTCATTTTGCCTGTGGCCTACTATTACTACAATATCATCAATTTTTGAAGCCTTAAAAGTATTTATTATCATTTCCACTGCAGTACATTCTCCAAATTTCAAAAGTGGTTTAAAGTCTCCCATCCTTGAAGAATATCCTGCTGAAATAATAATGGCCCCTAACTTATCTTTTCCCATTAAAAGTCTCCCTTTTTACTTTTATTAGTTCTGCCACAATACTTATTGCTATTTCTTCAGGAGTTTGTGCATATATAGAAACACCTATAGGACTATGTACCCTTTTTAAATCTTCCTCTGTATATCCTTCATCCAAAAGGCTCTCATAAACGAACTTCCTTTTGGTCTTGCTTCCTATCATCCCTATATACTTTGCATTAGTCTTAAGCATCTGTCCTAGTACTTCCTTGTCGTAAGCATGGCCTCTTGTAACTATTACTATATAACTATTGCTATCTACTTTTATATATTTAAGAATATTTTCAAAAGAAGGAATTGCTTTTACTTCTTTTACATCTTTAAACCTTTCCTTATTTGCAAATTCCTGTCTATCATCTATAACAACAATGTCAAAATCCAGATTTTTAGCCACTTCTGCAATTTTTTGTGCTACATGTCCTGCACCTATTACATATATGGTTTGAGTATTTAAAACAGGTTCTATTAAATAATGTTCCTCTTCCACGTCAATATACTGCATAGTAACATTTTTAAAATTTTCTCTTATCTTTCTAATTATGTACTGAACTTTCTCATCTTCTTTTCCATAAAATGATGCTTCACTGCAAATCCATTTATCTATGCCTTTTATGCTTTTTCTTTCTCCAGGTATTCTAGTTATAATAGCAAAATTATCACCTTTTCTCTTCAGTTTCTGCACATTTTTATACATTTCCACCATGTCACTGTCTTTATAATCTACATACTCTAGAAGCAATTTAATATCTCCACCACATGCAGCACCTAAAGCCTCTGCACCTTCATTTGTAAGTGAACAATTTTTAATTATATAAGCTCCATTTTGAAATATCCTTGAAGATAATTTTATGGCCAATGCCTCAAATATGCCTCCACCTATAGTTCCTATAATAGAAAAATCCCTTTTTATAATCATCTTGGTACCCTCTTCTCTAGGTGCAGATCCAGACTTTTCTAGAATAGTGGCCAAAACAAAGTCTTCTTTTCTATCTAAAAGATTATTTATTATCTCATATATATCTTCCAAATTTATCCCCTCCCTCTATAGTCATATATTTTTCGCTTTACCATACTATTTTTTATTTCTATACTTTTTTTCATATAACCTAATACAATTTCTAAAGTTCCATCAATTAATGCTTCCCTTACTGATGGAATTTTTTCTACACTATTTTTAATATTCCCTCTTAATTTGTAAAAATCCTCCTCCCTTTTTACAGCAATATCTATATAGAGAATATTTTTCTTTTCAATATAAACATTATAATTTATTACCTCTTCAAAAGACAAGATTATTTCATCCAAATCTCTCATAGATAGGAATTTATTTTTACCTATTACAATTTTATTTTCCATCCTTCCATGAACTCTTTCCATAGTCTTTAAAAAAGTACCACAGGCACACAAACCTGCTTTAAAACATCCTATATCACCTGTTTTATATCTTATTAAAGGCATTCCTTCTCTTGTAAGAGTTGTAAATACTATCTCACCATACTCTCCATCTTTTACTACTTTTCCTGTACGTGGATTTATTACTTCAAAATACAAATCATTTTCTCTCATATGGTAGCCACTTAAAGCCTCACATTCTACTCCTCCTCCATACCCCATTTCTGTCATGCCATAATGTGTAAAAACTTTACAACTAAATTTATGTGTAATTTCTCTTATTAATGTTTCTGGCACATAATCAGCACTCAGAAGAATTTTTTTTATGCTGGCTTTAAATGTTTCAGACTCTACTCTGGAAAAATACAGTACCTGCAGTGGAATCCCAACTATACAATCTATACATTTTTCCTTGATAAATTCTGCAGTATCCTTAGGATTTACAAGTACACCTTGAACATAACATGTTATATCTATATCCTTTAATGCTTTCTTTAGTAAATCTCCTATACTACCATGACTATTTCCTGGTAAAAGCACCAATACCCTGTCATTTTTATTTACAATACACTGCATACCATATTTAAAAAATTCTACAGTAAGATCTAAGTCCTTTTCCGTAAAATATATTCTTTTTTCTTCCCCACTTGTTCCCGAAGTTCTTAAGGTTACTATTCTCGCAATATCTCTTTGAGGTACACATAAAAAATTATTTGAATTTTCTTTTATATGTTCTGGCAGCGTAAAAGGAATTTTTTCAAAATCTTCAAAGGACTTTATATCATTTCCTTGAATATCTTTCAAATATTCCTTATAAAATTTACTATATTTTTTCCCATAGTCTATAATTTTTCTTATTTTATTTAACTGATAATTTTCTAAAGATTCCGTACTTTTTTTCTTTATTCCTGTTTTATCAACTATCCATGCTTCAAGTGGTGTCAGCTTCATTTTGCCATCTCCCCTTCAACTTTACTAGTCATCCCTATTTCCAAATTCATAACCATTACAGCACTTCATCATTTATCTTCCAGTCCCTTTTCTACTTCCTTCATTTTTCCTAATGCAAGTTTCTCATCTATAATTACCATTTTACACTTAGGACACTGCATGAGTTCAACTTCAAAATTTCCTCCAAGATATAGAACCTTTACCTGTCTAAGTTCTAATTCTTTATTACATTTGTCACAAATCCATGGAGTTTTCTCTTCTTTATCAATATTCATAGCTATTCCTCCACCACTTCCATCCTATGGCTGTAAACATCCTTAACAAAAATTTCATTTTCATTTTTTTCATATTCTACCCAATAGGTAACACTGCCAATCCTAAGTCTGCATAAATAGTGAGAATTTTTAGGATTAAAAAATCTCTCTTTATTTTTTTGTGCATTATCTACTGCTTTTTCTATATCTTCAAGCAAAATCAGTCTTTCTTCCATTTGATTTTGCACATTGTCTGGTATATTTAATTTAAATCCATAATCCTTTTTAAAATCATTTATTTCCTCATTCCATATTTCTTTTAAAAGTTTCTTTTTAACAAGTGCCCTATTTTCATGCCGTTTTGAAAGACTAGGAACTTTTCTTAACCCGGCTTCTTCTAAATTACTGCTATAAATTAAGTCTAAGATATGGAAAGTTTTTTTACCTTCATCTATAAATAGATCCTTGCACATTGCGCAGTAAACTAAATAATCCAGATTACTCTCACCTATCCTATCTTTTGCAAATTCCCTAGACTGCTCTCTATTTGAAAAGTATACTAAACCACCATAACCACAACACTTAGTTTTTTCTTTTGAAAACTTAAGTTCTTTTATTTTATATCCCAATTTGTCTGCTATATTTCTTATGCTTTCGTGAATTTCTTTATTATGTCTAGTTGAACATGCATCTTGTACAGCTAGTACTTTCTTTTCATCTGTTTTGTTGTTTGATGCAACACCATATTTATCCATAACTTCCCACAGAGAAATAAGTTTAATATCCGGCATATACTTTTTAAAGGTTCTATAACAACTTGAGCAGGCTAAAATAAAAGTTGGATTTCCTGCTTTTTTCCACTTATCTTTCATATCCTCCATATTCTTCTTCACTAAATCCTGCCTTCCAGCCCAATCTGCTGGTGCACCGCAGCAGCCTAGCATTATACCAACTCCATCTTTAATATTATCCATGAGATATTTATATACTTCAGGTATATATTCAGGAGAAGAAGCAGGCAGCTGACATCCAGGATAAAACATATACTTCACCTTTTCATATCCCGGCTGATTTTTTACCATAGAAAAATGTTTACTATTGCTAAATTCCATATCTCTAAGTCCAAAATCATGAGCTGACACAGGCATTTTTCCTCTTTCTACCATGCTTTCACGAGTCTCTTGTATTACATCTTTCATATCCAAATTTGAAGGACAAACTTCACCACAAAGTCCGCAAAGGGTACATGAATTAATCATTTCATTTGCATAGTGATCTCCTAGTACTATGTTTTCATTGTGATTTATTTGCCTTATATATTTCCTAGGTTCAGTATTATATCTTCTTAAATGTGGACAATTTCTAGCGCACTGTAAACATTCACATTTTAAACATCTTTGTGCTTCTTGTATTGCCTCCTTTTCATTATATACTGAAGAAGTCCTTTTAATAGGTTCTACATTTTCTATATCATCTAATTTAAGTTTTAAAGGAGTATCATAAGCACCTTCATTTTCCCTAGCTGCTGTAAGAGAAGTTTTTTGAAGGTATCTGTCAATGGATGTGGCTGCCCTTCTTCCAGAGCTTATGGAAAGTATGACTGAATCGTTTTTGTTTGCAACTCTTCCACCTGCAAATAAAGAACTGTCCTCCACCTGGAAAGTTTGTGGATTTACTTTTAAATCTTTTTTCCAAGTTCCTGTCCCCATGTAAACTGCATCATAGGTATTGAGTATATCCTCCAATTTTTTTTCATCTACGAATTCATTGAACTTAATTATTATATCATCTTTATTCATTATTTCTAATTCTTCTTCTATTGTCTTTTTTGAAAGTTGTTTCTCTTCAAAATTCCACAATCTTCCACCTATTTTATCACTTTTTTCGTAGACAGTAATTTGGTATCCTTTTTTATCCAAGTCAAAAGCAGCAACAATACCACTTATACCTGCACCTATTACTGCAACCTTTTTCCCATTTTTAGGTATAGTAATAGACCTTTTTGGAGAAGAAAAACCTAACTCTATTGCCGCCCTTTCAAGTTCATGTATATTAATGCCTCCACCTAATTTATTTCTAGGACATACACCCTTGCAAGGCTCGTCACATATACTTCCTACTATTCTTGCAAAAGGAACCTTCTTAGACATAATTTTATAAGCTTTTTTAAAGTCTCCCTTTTGTATTTCTTCAATAAAAGCTTTCACATCCATGTGTAAAGGACATGCTGCTATACAGGCTGAGGGTTTGTCTCCAATACATAACTCTCTTCTATTCAGTAGTTTATTTAAATCCATAAAACTTCTCACCTTCCTTTATCGATTATTAACTCAACCTTCGCACATATAAAATTTTTTTAGTTGAGAATTGAGAGTGGAAAGTGGAGAGTTAATGTGGATTTTTTTAGTTACACTACAAAAAATCTTTGATTAAATTTTAATAGCTCGTTTTGCTAAAGCAAAACATTGCTGACTTATATAATTTAAAGATTTTTACGATAGCTAAAAATCAACCTTCACTCTCAACTCTCAATTTTCAACTCTCAACTCAAAAAACTTTGCTTCCCAATTTACTTAAACTACGAATATTAAGTTAATTATCTATAACAAAAAGGAACCAGAAACTTTTAAAAAAACACTTCAATATAAAACGTAGAAATTATTTGCTTCTGATTCCTTTATAGAGATATGTCTAATACAAATTATCTCTTATTTCTTAAGTGCCGCTAAAACCTTCTCAGGCAAAGCTGGCAATTTAGTAATACGAGCTCCACAAGCGTTATATATTGCATTAATTATTGCTGCATGTGGTGCTGAAAGCGGCATTTCTCCAGCTCCTGCTGCTCCATAAGGGCCATTTGGTCTTGGTGTTTCCTGATGAATAAGTGTTATATTGTCTGGAACATCTTTTATTTGAGGTATTCCACAAGCTGTAAGTGTAACATGTTTCTTTAAATCTTCAAAATCTTCGCTTAAAGCGAGTCCTATACCTTGAACTAATCCACCATAAAGCTGTCCTTCAATTACTATTTTATTTACTATAGTACCACAATCTGAAACCATAGTAAGATTTTCAACTTTAGTCTTTCCTGTGTTGACATCAACTTCTACTTCTGCCATAAGTACACCATACATATATACTGGGAATGGATTTCCTTGGCCTGTTTCTACATCACAAGCAGTACATGGTGCAGTCCACTCTCCATCATATTTTACTGGAAGCCCTTGAGCTACCATTTCATCATAAGTTCTATAAGTTCCATCTTCTTTTTTCAAAGCGTTTACTAAGTTTTCACAGGCAACTCTTGTAGCATTACCAGTTAAAACGTTAGAACGGCTTCCACCTGCAGGGCCACTATCTGGTGTAAATTTCATATCATTCATAACAAGCTTAATTTGTTTAGGTTTTATTCCTAAAGGTTTTAAAGTTTCATGAGCAATTGTGAGTGTTCCCATATCAGCACCTTGGCCATGATCTTCCCAGGAATTTGCTACAGTAACACCTTCCGGAGTAATTTCAGCCCAAGCTCTTGATGTATCTGGACCGTCTAGGCCGCATCCATATATGAGAAGTGAAACTCCCACACCATATTTTTTATCTCCAGAACTAGCATTATTTTTATCTTTAACTTTCTTTTTTGCTTCATTATAGAATGGCCTTAATTTATCTATTGCCTGAGGCAGACAAATTACATCTGGAGGACATCCATTTGGAGTTGTATCCCCTTCTCTATAAACATTCATATATCTAAATTCTAGAGGATCCATTCCAACCTTCTCAGCTAACTCATCAATTGCTACTTCTGATGCAAAAAGAGCTTGAGGTGAACCATATCCTCTAAATGCAGAACCCCAAGCATGATTTGTAGCTACGGTACGACCTGCACCTCTTATATTTGGAACATTATATCCAGCACCTATAAATTGAGTTCCTCTCATTGTCAAAAGGTCTCCAAATTCAGAATATGGACCGTGATCTACACTCCAATCTGATTCCAGCGCCTTTATCTTTCCATCTTTATCTGCACCATATTTAACATGCATGAAGAATGGAGATCTCTTTCCTGTATAAGTTATTTGCTGATACATATTGAATTCAAGGTATACAGGTCTTTTGGTTACCATAGCAGCTACTCCAAGAAGACCTTCCATTGTTGGACTAAATTTATAACCAAATGTACCTCCTGTAGGATTTTGAACTATTTTAAGTTTTTCCAGTGGTATTCCTATTCCATCTGCAACCATTGCTGCATGTATGTGTATTCCAACGCTCTTTGAATGTACCATTAAATCCCCGTCTTCATCAAAATATGCGAATCCAACATCTGGTTCAAGTGGTAAATGTGGTTGTCTTCCAACATAAAAATCATCTTCAACAACATAAGGAAGAGAACCCATTAAAGGTGCTGTATCTTCACCTTTTTTAGTACCACATTCAAAGTAAATATTAGGTGTTCCTGGATGAATTTCTATAGCATCTTCTGCCATAGCAGCTGGTGCACTCATATAAGTTGGTAACTCTTCTAACTCTACTTTAACTTTTCCCACTGCTTCTTCAGCTACAGCTGGATTCTCTGCCAAAACCATAGCTAAAGCATCTCCAAATTGGAAAACTTTCTTATCATTTAATATGGGTCTTTCAAGTCCATCACCCTTATTGGATGGGAAAGCCAAACCGTTTATTCTATTGCTGCCTGGTACATCTTTATATGTTATTACTTTATATACTCCAGGCATTTTTTCTGCTTCTGAAGTATCTATAGATATTATATTGGCATGGGATACCGTTGCCTGAACTAATTTGATGTGCAGTGTTCCTGGTGGAAGTTCTAATCCAAGATCTGCTCCAAATTCCCATGATCCTGTTACTTTTGCAAGAGCAGATGGACGTACTACACTTGAACCAAGCAAAGTTCCATCTTTAGGAAGTTTAGCCCATATATCTTCCTTTCTTATTTCTCCACGCATAAGTTTTGCTGCTTCCATTACAGAATCAACTATGGGTTTGTATCCCGTACATCTACATACATTTCTATGTTTTTGGAACCAATCTCTTACTTCTTCCCTAGTCGGATTTGTGTTTTCATCTAAAAGTGCCTTTGCAGAAACTATAAATCCAGGAGTACAGAATCCGCACTGTGCAGCGCCATGAACCATCCATGCTAACTGTAGTGGATGAAGATGCTCATTGGTGCCAACTCCTTCTATAGTTATAATATTTGCTTCATCAGGAACTCTTTTAAATTTAGTTATACAAGCTCTTACAACTTTTCCATCTAGAATTATAGAGCAGGCACCACATTCTCCTTTTCTGCATCCAACTTTTGTTCCAACCAGATGTAATTGTTTTCTCAAAACATCTGCTAAAAATGCCTCAGGATCTGCTATAACAGTCCTTTTGACTCCATTAATAATTAAACTCTTTTTTAACATATTGTACCTCCTTGATTTTATATTATTGGAAGAACTATTAATTTCATTGTTATTATGAGCAATAATTAATACCCATATTCAAAATGTTGGAATCACCTACATTTTTTTAAACCTTATTTTTCAAATATAATTAGAGGGTTACCAACAGCATATCTGTAGGTAACCCTCTAATTATATTTTTTGAATAAAAAATATTACATTTGTATATTATACTTTTTTATCTTGCTGTATAAAGTATTTCTCCTTATACCAAGTGCTTCTGCTGAATGGGTTATATTCCCCTTAAACTTCTTCAATACCTTAATTACATGTTCTTTTTCCATATAATCTAGCTTTAAACACTCATCACTGATATCCACAAGTACCTCATTATCACAATTTCCTTGTGTAAAATAACCTGCTGGTATAGATCCTGTATTTACAATTAATTCAACCAAATTTTCCAATTCTCTTATATTCCCGGGCCAGTTATAGTTAATCATTTTCTTCAAGTATTCTTCTGATATAACCGGCTCCTTTTTATTTAACTTTTGTGCTATATTCTTAACAAAATGTTGAATAAGAAGGGGTATATCCCTCTTTCTTTCTCTAAGTGGAGGTAAGAATAAAGGCAGCACATTTAATCTATAATATAAGTCTTTTCTAAATCTTCCAGCTTCTACTTCTTTTTTTAAATCTCTGTTTGTCACAGCTATAATTCTTACATCTACAGGTATAGATTTTGAGCTTCCAATTCTCGTTATTACGCCTTCCTGTACAACTCTTAGGAGCTTTGTCTGCATATCAAGTGGCATTTCTCCAATTTCATCCAGCATTATAGTTCCACCATCTGCCAATTCAAATTTTCCAAGGTTGCCTCCCTTTTTGGCTCCTGTAAAAGCTCCTTCTTCATATCCAAAAAGCTCTGACTCTATAAGCTGTTTAGGGATGGCACCACAATTTAAAGCTACAAATGGTCCATCTACCCTTCTGCTGTAATTATGAATTGATTGTGCAAACACTTCTTTTCCCGTACCACTTTCCCCCATTATAAGTATAGTTGATTTACTATCTGAAATCTTTTTTGCATAATTTACTACTTTTGTAAAGTTTTCATCCTGACCCATTATTTTACCAAAAGTATAGTAAGCCTGGCCATTATTTTTTTTATTTACCTTTTTTAATTTCTCAAAAACATAAACTATCTCAATATTATTACCATCATCGCAATTGTATATTGAACTAGTAGTTACTTGATACTGAATCTTATTTCTTAGTGCAACAATAATTGTTTCTTTTGAAGTACTTTCTCCTAAATATATAGGTGTTTTTATATTATTCCAGTTTTCTATAATATCTTCCATATTGTTTGTCTCTAACTTATTACCCCTTATGCCAAACATATCCTGTGCCTTTTTATTGCAAATTTTTATCTTGCCATTTATATCCGAGGTTATTATAGCAACAGGGCTGGAATTAAATATATTTTTTATATGCTTGTAATTCATATCTTGAATCTTATTGTACTCTTCTACTTTAAGCATTTCTTCTATAGCATTTGACGCTGCTATAACCATACCAAGGGTATGGGAATGTACAAACTCAATATATCCAGTAAGATTCAATACACCTATAAGTTTTCCTTTATTATCTTTTATAGGTGCCGCAGAACACGTCCACCTATGATATGCATTAATAAAATGATCATCTCCAGAAATTTGAACTGGCAGCTTACTTTTTATAACTACACTCATAGCATTTGTTCCAATATTTTCTTCATTCATAAAAGCTCCCGGTATCATTTTTAAAGAAAAGGCTTCTTCGAGTATTTTTTCATCACCTAATGCATTTAATATGCATCCTTCTCCGTCTGTAAGTAATACAAAAAAATTAAATCCCTTTACAAAATTAATTAACTGCTCCATATAAGGTGCTGCAGTCAATATTAAATTTCTGTTAGCTGCAAATCTTTTCTGTAATTCAGCATCGTGTATTATTTTTTTACTAAATACCTGGTGTGAATCAATACTGAACTCTTTACATCTTCTATGTGAAAGTTCTATATTAGGCTTGGATACAACTGCATTGTCCAATTTGCAACTAGCTGCATTCATTATAATCCCCCCATCATAATAACAATTTTCAAGTCCATTAACATTCTTCTATTTTCCCATTGTAGAAGAACATCATATTTAAATAATCATAGCTTCAATTCTATTTTTTTGATTGAAAGACTCCCTTTCAACTTTTATAAGTTCTGCTGCAATACTTATTGCTATCTCTTCAGGAGTTTGCGCAAATATAGTAATACCTATAGGGCTGTGTACCCTTTTTAAGTCTTCCTCTGTATACCCTTCATCTAAAAGACAATTATATACAAATTCTCTTTTGGCCTTACTTCCTATCATACCTATATACTCTGCATCAGTTCTAAGCATTTGCCCGAGAACTTCCTTGTCATAGGCATGTCCCCTAGTAACTATTACTATATAACTGTTATTATCTACATTTATATATTTAAGTATATTTTGAAAAGAAGGAACTACTTTTACTTCCTCAATATCTTTAAATCTTTCTCTATTTGCAAATTCTTTCCTATCATCTATAACAATAGTTTTAAAATCCAATATTTTTGTTACTTCTGCGATTTTTTGTGATACATGTCCTGCCCCTATTATATATAAGGTTTTACTATTTAAAACAGGTTCTATTAAATAATGCCCCCCCTCTAGAGCAATATATTGTATAGTAACATGTTTAAATTCTTCTCTTATCCTCCTTATTACACACTGAACTTTCTCATCTTCTTCACCATAAAGTGATGACTCACTACAAACCCATTTATCTATACCTTTTATGCTCTTTCCTTCTTTAGGAATCCTAGTTACAATTACAAAATTATCTCCTCTTCTTTTTAGCTTCTGAACATTTTTATACATTTCCACCATTTTACTGTCATTGTAATCCACATATTCCAAAAGCAATTTAATGTCTCCACCACATGCTGCTTCTAATTTTTCAGTTTTTTCACTAGTAAGTAAACATTTTTTAATTATATATGCACCATTTTCAAAAACTTTTGAAGACAATTTTATAGCTGCAGCTTCAAATATACCACCGCCTATAGTTCCTATAATTGAAAAATCTTCTTTTATAACCATCTTGGTACTCTCTTCTCTAGACACAGATTTCGATTTTTTAAAAACAGTAGCTAAAACAAATTTCTCTTTTTTATCTAAAAGCTCATTTATTGTTTCATAAATATCCTCCATAATTACCCTCTCCCCCTATTATCATGTACTTTTTCTTCATCAACTATCTATGCTTCAAGGGATGTCATTTTCATTTTGACTTTGCAATTTCTATAAATATAATTTCCTCCTGCATCTGTAATATTGTACATACAAAATGGTATAAGTTTTCCTTCTTCACTTACTACATGAATACAGCAGTCCTTCACTCTTTCCAAATCCACATTCCAGATATCTTGAAATGCCATGCCAGATATACTGAAAGAATAATTATTTATGTTGTATAATATCTTATCCCAACTATCAATTTTACTAAACTTCACCTTTGTATTAGGATTAGTTACTTTTCTAGAAGACCAGTTTCGTGAAACAAATTCCTTGGCTTTTCTTGCCCCCTCTTCTGCCTTCTCATTTTTGCTGCAGCAGCCTTTAGAATTATTTGTAACATTTATTAATTCCTTTTTATCTTTATATATATAATTGCCATGAAAAGAACAAAGTGCATTTTCACATCCAGGAGGTTTCATGCTTTCTATTTTAAATTTTCCAGATGTTTGTTTTTCTATATTTTCCATGATTTCAGGGAGGGTAATTCTTTGTTCTTCTTTGGGAATCGATGGTACCCTTCCGAAATAACTCACAGGTTGAAAATGTACTCCCCTTACTGCAGGCATATTATTCAATCCAAAATTTATGATTTCTCCTATATTATCCTCATTTATTCCAGGAACTATAGTCGGCACGAGAACTACACCTATATTATGCTTTCTACAGTTTTCTATAGCCTTCACCTTAATGTTCAAAAGTTCAGCTCCCCTTAATTTTCTATATATCAAATCCGTTGTACCATCAAATTGTAAAAAAATAGAACTAAGTCCTGATATCTTTAATTTTTTAACATAATCCTCATCTTGTGCCATACGTATACCATTGGTATTCACCTGTATGAACTTGAATCCAAGTTTCCTCCCTAATTTTATTATATCGGGCAAATCATCTCTAATAGTAGGTTCTCCCCCTGACAACTGTACATTGCAACCTCCAGAAGATTCCATTAATTTTTCATACATAAATTTTATTTTTTCTATGGGAATATCTTCTTCCTTACCTGCATAAGAATCTGCAAAACAAAATTTACATTTTAAATTACACCTTTGAGTAACTTCTATTAAACCTGTACATGTATGCTGCCTATGCTCACTGCAAAGGCCGCAGTCAAATGGGCATCCTTTTTCAACCTTTGTAGAAGGATTTTTTATATAAGCCCTTTTCTTATTCCTAACCCATGTTTTCATGGGAATACTACCTTTCCACAAAATAGTTCTAAATTGTCCGTGATCTGGGCAATATTTTTCCATATAAACTTTACTACCATCCAAAACTTTTTTTGCATCAATCTTTTTTAAACAAATTGGACATAAACTTTGAGTTTCAGAAATTATATCTTCACTTTTCACACATCATCATCCCTATCTCCAAAATCATATCCATATTTACATATTATCTGTTGAATCTTTTCATAATTTTTGAGAAGTATTTCTCCGCACTTCACAGGATAATTTATATTGCCATTTTCATCACTTATTCTTTGAATTCCTATTATATCTCTACACTCAGTACTTTCAAATTCTTCTTTAAACCAATTTATATATTCACTTAACATGGGCTGAAAATTTTCACTATGACATTCTCTTGGCTCACCTTTTCCTGCATAAAGTCCTATAACTGCTATGCCTCCAGTTAAAATTCCACATACTTTTTCATCGGAACCAAGTCCTCCACAAAATCCATTTAAAGCCTTTATCAAATCTGTATTCTCTATTTCTTCATCTTCTAAAGCCAATTTAAGAATTATTTGAGTACAGCAAAATCCCGATGAAGCTAATTTGTATATACGGAAAGCAGTATCATTCATAACATTCATCCTCCTTTTTCGCTATCATTATAAAATAGCCAGGCTTACAATTTTTTAATAGCTGCTGAAATTCACAACCATCTATAGAACAGCTAGATACTTTATTCCAAAAAATGCTCATGGATCCATAAGTAAATATTGTCTTTACCATAAGTTCTTTTAACATATCACTGCAATCTTCCAAAAGTTCTACATGAAAACCTATATTTTCAACTGTATTTTTAAGTTCATCTAAATTATGAAGACCTCTCATACAACTATTAACTGAAATCTCATGAAGTTTATGGATAAATTCAGTTTTTCTTGCATACACATCTGTAATAATAAACCACCCACCAGGTTTCAATATTCTAAAGACATCCCCTATAACATTATTTAAATTTTCCATAAGGGAAAGGGTACATTCTGCAAAAACCCCATTGAATTCTGCATTATAAAATGGAATTTTTTCACCTTTCCCACAGACAAATTTTAAATTTTTATATATTTTTTTACCTTTGTTTATTAACTTTTGAGAAGGATCAAGGCCAACTGCACTTATATTATATTTTTCACACAAATAATTTAATGTAGCTCCCGTACCGCAGCCTAAATCCATTACAGAATCTTTTGAAGAAAGTTTGCAAAATTTCACTGCTTTATCTGTCAATGTAAATCCCCCAGGCCTTAGAGTCTCTCCTGTAATATTTTTCATATCATCACTCTCATAAGCATTACAGCATTTCATTATTTATCCTCCAGTCCTTTTTCCACCTCCAGCATTTTACCTAAGGCTAAATCTTCCTCTATAATTACCATCTTGCACTTAGGACACTGCATAAGCTCAACTTCAAAATTTCCACCAAGATAACAAACTTTTACCTTTTTAAGTTCTAATTCTTTACTACACTTATCACAAATCCATGGAGTTGTTCCTTCTTTGATAACATTCATAATTATTCCTCCACTATTTCCATTCTGTGACTATACACACTTTTCACTAAAATTTCATCCTTGCCTCTTTCATATTCTACCCAATAAGTTACATTACTAATTCTAAGTCTGCATAAATAATGTGAATTTTCAGGATTAAAAAATCTTTCTTTATTTTTTTCGGCATTATCTATAGCTTTTTCTATATCGTCAAGTAAAATCAGTCTATCTTTCATTTGATTTTGAACATTATCAGGTATGTTTAATTTAAACTCATAATGCTCTATTAAATCATTTACTTCCTCATTCCACAGTTCTTTCAAAAGTTTAATTTTAAGAAGTGTTCTATTTTCACGCTTGCGTGAAAGAGTAGGTATTTTTCTTAAAGCAGCTTTTTCTAAATCATCGCTGTAAATTAAATCTAAAATATGAAAAGTTTTTTTACCCTCATCTATAAATAAATCCTTACACATTGAACAATAAACTAAATAATCCAGGTTACTTTCATTTATTCTATCTTTTATAAAGTCCTTTGATTGTTCCTTATTTGCAAAATACACAAGTCCGCCATAACCACAGCATTTAGTTTTTTCTTTTGAAAATTTAAGCTCTTTTATTTTATACCCCAGGGAAGTTGCTACATTTCGTATACTTTCTTGAATTTCTTTATTATATCTAGTTGAACATGCATCATGTACAGTCAATGTATTGTTTTCCTCTATTTTATTGCCCTCAGGCACTCCATACTTATCCATAACTTCCCATAGAGATATGAATTTCATATCCCCCATATATTTTTCAAACATACTGTAACAGCTGGAACAGGCTAAAATGAAAGTTGGTTTTCCTGCCTCTTCCCACTTATTTCGTATATCCTTTATATTTTTCTCAAGTAAATCCTGTCTTCCAGCCCAATCTGCTGGTGCACCGCAGCAGCCCAGCATTATTCCAACTCCATCTTTGATATTTTCCATAAGATATTTATATATTTCAGGTATATATTCCGGAGAAGATGCCGGCAATTGACATCCTGGATAAAACATATATTTAACTTTTTCATATCCTGGCTGATTTTTTACCATTGAAAAATATTTGCTATTGCTGAATTCCATATCCTTAAGTGCAAAATCATGAGCTGATACAGGCATTTTTTCTCTTTCTACCATACTTTCACGAGTTTCTTGTATTATATCCTTCATATCTAAATTAGAAGGACATACTTCACCGCAAAGTCCACAAAGAGTACAGGAATTAATCATTTCATTTGCATAATGATCTCCTAATATTATAACTTCATTGTGATTTATTTGCCTTATATATTTTTTAGGTGTAACATCATATTTTCTTAAGTGAACACAAACATTTGAACACTCTGTACACTGACATTTTATACATCTGCCTGCTTCTTTAATGGCTTCTTGTTTATTATATTCTAAAGAATTTTTTTTAATTGCCTCTACTCTTTCTATATCATCTAATTTAAGTTTTAAAGGTGTATCATAAGCACCTTCATTTTCTCTTGCCACTGTAAGAGAAATTTTTTGAAGATACCTATCAATAGATATGACCGCTCTTCTTCCAGAGCTTATTGAAAATATAACTGAATTGTTTTGATTTACAATTCTTCCTCCTGCAAACAAAGAACTATCTTCTACTTGATAAGTTTGTGTGTTTACTTTTAAATCTTTTTTCCAAACACCTGTTCCTATATAAACTGCATCATAGTTATTTACTATTTCTTCTAATTTCTTTTCATCTACAAATTCATTGAACTTAATTTTTATACCTTCCTTATTCATTACTGTCAATTCTTCTTCTATTGTTTCCTTGGAAAGTTCATCTCCTTGAAATTCCCATATCCTGCCGCCTATCTTATCACTTTTTTCATAAATAGTAACCTGATATCCTTTTTTATCTAAATCAAAAGCAGCTGTAATGCCGCTTATACCTGCACCTATTACTGCCACTTTTTTCCCATTCTTAGGTATTGGGATTGTTCTTTTTTTAGAAGAAAGACCTATTTTTACTACGGCTTTTTCAAGTTCATGTATATTTACAGATCCACCTAATTTATTTCTTACGCATGCCTTTTCACAAGGGTGATCACATATACTTCCTACTATTCTAGTAAAAGGCATCTTTTTAGCCATAACCTTATAAGCTTTTTTAAAATCATCTTGCTCTATTGCATCAATGAAAGTTTTTACATCCACGTGTATAGGACATGCAGATATACATGCTGAAGGTTTATCTGCAATACATAAATTCTCTTTATCTAACAATTTATTTAAATCCATATAACTCCTTCCCCCTTTTTAAATAAAAATGAACCAGAAACTATGAAAACATTATCCTGTAATTTTTAACATCAATAGATTTCTTTCCATCAGATGGAATTTTAATTCCACCTGATGGCTATTAACAGACCTTTCAGTCTTTTTAGCTCTTAGAAATCATTATCCAATTACTTGTTTCTGATTCATTTAGAGAGATATTTAAATTGTTTTCTTACTATTTTTCTAATTCTTTAAGTGCAGCTAATACCTTTTCTGGACGTGCAGGTAATTTTGTTATCTGAACTCCACAAGCATCATAAATTGCATTAATTATAGAAGCATGAGGTGCTGAAAGCGGCATTTCACCTGCACCTGAAGCACCATAAGGGCCATTTGGTCTTGGTGTTTCTTGATATATTATTTGTATATCATCAGGTACGTCTCTAATTTGTGGTATTCCACAGCCTGTAAGTGTAGTATGTTTCTTTAAATCTTCAAAATCCTCACTTAAAGCAAGTCCTATACCTTGTGCTAAAGCACCATACATTTGGCCATCAACTACCAGTTTATTTACTATAGTTCCTACATCTGATATCATAGTAAGTTTTTCTACCTTAACTTTTCCCGTAGTAGTATCTACTTCTACCTCTGACATAAGGACACCATACATATAAGTTGGGAATGGATTTCCTTGACCAGTTGCTGGATCAGGAGCTGTACAAGGTGCTGTCCATTTTCCAGCATATTTTAAAGGTTTTTTTGCAGCTACCATTTCATCATAACTCATGTAAGTGCCATCGTCCTTTTTCATAGCTGCTAGTAAGTTTTCGCAAGCAACTCTAGTAGCATTTCCTGTTAAAACGTTAGAACGACTTCCACCTGAAGGACCGCTGTCTGGAGTAAACTCCATATCATTCATAACTAACTTGATATCTTCTGGCTCTAATCCTAAAGGTCTTAAAGTTTCATGAGCTATAGTTAAAGTTCCCATGTCAGCTCCTTGACCGTGATCCTGCCAGGAGTTTCCTACAGTAACTCCTTCTGCAGTTAATTCTGCCCATGCATTTGAGCTATCTGGGCCATCAAGGCCGCAGCCATAAATTAATAAGGCAGTTCCTACTCCATATTTTTTATCTCCAGAGTTAACATTCTTATTTTTAACTCTTTCCTTGGCTTCTTTATATAATGGGAATAACGTTTCAATCATAGTTGGCAGACATATTACATCTGGATCACAACCTGTAGGGGTTTTATCTCCTTCTCTATAAACATTTTTATATCTCAATTCAAGAGGATCAACACCCATCTTCTTAGCCATTTTGTCTACTAAAACTTCTGAAGAAAATAAACTTTGTGGTGAACCATATCCTCTAAATGCTGAACCCCAAGCATGGTTTGTAGCAACTGTTCTTCCTTCTCCTCTTATATTTGGAATATTGTATCCGGCACCTATAAATTGTGAACCTCTTGTAGTTAAAAGATCACCAAATTCACAATATGGACCATGATCACAAGACCAATCACTTTCTAATGCAGTAAATTTTCCATCCTTATCAGCACCTAATTTAACATGCATAAAGAAAGGTGACCTTTTCCCAGTATAAGTTATTTGCTGATACATATTAAACTCAAGATATACTGGTCTTTTAGTTACTAAAGCAGCTACACCTAAAAGGCCTTCCATTGTTGGACTAAATTTATATCCAAAAGTACCACCTGTAGGATTTTGAACTATATAAAGATCATCTAAAGGTACTCCTATACCGTCAGCTACCATAGCTGCATGACAATGAAGTGCTACACTCTTTGAATGTATAATTAACTTTCCATCTTCATTAATATATGCACATCCAACATCTGGTTCAAGTGGAAGATGCGGCTGCCTTCCTACATATGAATCATCTTCAACAACATATTCTAATTTATCCATCAAAGGTGCTGTATCTTCGCCCTTTACAGTACCACATTCAAAATAAATATTTGGTGTTCCAGGATGAATTTCTATAGCATCCTCAGCCATAGCTGCTGGTGCACTCATATATGCCGGAAGCTCTTCTATTTCAACTTTTACTTTTTTTGCTGCTGCTTCTGCTTGGCATGGTGTATCTGCAAGTACCATAGCTATTGCATCACCAAATTGGAAAATCTTTTTATCATTTAATATAGGTCTTTCAAGTCCATCACCTTTATTTGTAGGGAAAGCCAATCCATTTATTCTATTTGTACCCGGTACATCTTTATAGGTTAGTACTCTATAAACTCCCTCCATTTTTTCTGCTTCTGAAGTATCTATAGATAATATGTTTGCATGAGATACTGTAGCCTGTACTAGCTTAATGTGTAATGTACCTTCTGGCATCTTTAATCCTAAATCTGCTCCAAAATCCCAGTTTCCTGTTACTTTTGCAAGAGCAGAAGGACGTATAGCATCTGAACCTAAAAGGCTTTTTCCCTTTGGAAGCTTATACCATAATTCTTCTTTTGTTACTTCACCACGCATAAGTCTTGCTGCTTCCATTACTGCATCAACTAATGGCTTATATCCTGTACATCTGCACACATTTCTGTGTTTTTGGAACCAGGCTCTAACATCTTCTCTTGATGGATTACTATTGTGCTCAAGTAATACTTTAGCTGAAATTATAAATCCAGGTGTGCAATAACCACACTGTGCTGCACCGTGAACCATCCATGCTAACTGCAGTGGATGAAGATGTTTTTCATCGCCAACTCCTTCTATAGTTATAATTTCTGCTTCATCTGGAACCCTTTTCATCTTAGTTATACAAGATCTTACTACTTTACCATTCAAAATTACGGAGCAAGCACCACATTCTCCTTTTCTACATCCAACCTTTGTTCCAGTAAGAAATGCTTGTTTTCTTAAAGCATCTGCCAAAGATCCCTCTGGATCTGCTATAATAGTCCTTTTAACTCCATTAATAATTAAATACTTTTTTAGCATACTATACCTCCTCAATTTTCACCTACAACTTGTAATTTAAGTGACATTCATATTACAAATTGCAGATGTGTTTTAATGTTGGTCGAAATATTTAATGTTACTATTTATATAAGCAATAAGTATGCCAATGTTGAAAGTGTCCAAATTAGGTAGTGTTTTTATGATGCTTATTATGTTGTGTTCATTTTTAGATCAAAGTAATCAAAAAGTGGTGTTCATTTTTTGATTAGTGTTCGATTTTTAGTCATTTTTTTCTTTTCTCATATAAAAACATAATTATAGGGCTGCCAACAATATATTTGCTGGTAAGCCCTCTATATTTTTTCGAATAAAAAATATTACATTTGTATATTATACTTTTTTATCTTGCTGTATAGAGTATTTCTCCTTATACCAAGTGCTTTTGCTGAATGGGTTATATTCCCCTTAAACTTCTTCAATACCTTAATTACATGTTCTTTTTCCATATAATCTAGCTTTAAACACTCATCACTAATATCCACAAGTACCTCATTATCACAGTCTTCTTCCGTAAAATAACCTGCTGGTATGGATTCAGTGTTTATAATTAGTTCAACCAAATTTTCCAATTCTCTTATATTCCCGGGCCAGTTATAGTTAATCATTTTCTTCAAGTATTCTTCTGATATAACCGGCTCCTTTTTATTTAACTTTTGTGCTATATTCTTAACAAAATGTTGAATAAGAAGGGGTATATCCCTCTTTCTTTCTCTAAGTGGAGGTAAGAATAAAGGCAGCACATTTAATCTATAATATAAATCTTTTCTAAATCTTCCAGCTTCTACTTCTTTTTTTAAATCTCTGTTTGTCACAGCTATAATTCTTACATCTACAGGTATAAACTTTGAGCTCCCAATTCTCGTTATTACGCCTTCCTGTACAACTCTTAGGAGCTTTGTCTGCATATCAAGGGGCATTTCTCCAATTTCATCCAGCATTATAGTTCCGCCATCTGCCAATTCAAATTTTCCAAGGTTGCCTCCCTTTTTGGCTCCTGTAAAAGCTCCTTCTTCATATCCAAAAAGCTCTGACTCTATAAGCTGTTTAGGGATGGCACCACAATTTAAAGCTACAAATGGTCCATCTACCCTTCTGCTGTAATTATGAATTGATTGTGCAAACACTTCTTTTCCCGTACCACTTTCCCCCATTATAAGTATAGTTGATTTACTATCTGAAATCTTTTTTGCATAATTTACTACTTTTGTAAAGTTTTCATCCTGACCCATTATTTTACCAAAAGTATAGTAAGCCTGGCCATTATTTTTTTTATTTACCTTTTTTAATTTCTCAAAAACATAAACTATCTCAATATTATCATCATCACAATTGTATATTGAACTAGTAGTTACTTGATACTGAATCTTATTTCTTAGTGCAACCATAATTGTTTCTTTTGAAGTACTTTCTCCTAAATATATAGGTGTTTTTATATTATTCCAGTTTTCTATAATATCTTCCATATTGTTTGTCTCTAACTTATTACCCCTTATGCCAAACATATCCTGTGCCTTTTTATTGCAAATTTTTATCTTGCCATTTATATCCGAGGTTATTATAGCAACAGGGCTGGAATTAAATATATTTTTTATATGCTTGTAATTCATATCTTGAATCTTATTGTACTCTTCTACTTTAAGCATTTCTTCTATAGCATTTGACGCTGCTATAACCATACCAAGGGTATGGGAATGTACAAACTCAATATATCCAGTAAGATTCAATACACCTATAAGTTTTCCTTTATTATCTTTTATAGGTGCCGCAGAACACGTCCACCTATGATATGCATTAATAAAATGATCATCTCCAGAAATTTGAACTGGCAGCTTACTTTTTATAACTACACTCATAGCATTTGTTCCAATATTTTCTTCATTCATAAAAGCTCCCGGTATCATTTTTAAAGAAAAGGCTTCTTCGAGTATTTTTTCATCACCTAATGCATTTAATATGCATCCTTCTCCGTCTGTAAGTAATACAAAAAAATTAAATCCTTTTACAAAATTAATCAACTGCTCCATATAAGGTGCTGCAGTCAATATTAAATTTCTGTTAGCTGCAAATCTTTTCTGTAATTCAGCATCATGTATTATTTTTTTACTAAATACCTGGTGTGAATCAATACTGAACTCTTTACATCTTCTATGTGAATGTTCTATATACGGCTTAGATACAACTGCATTGCCCAATTTACAAATAGCTGCATTCATTATAATCCCCCCGTCATAATAACAATTTCTAATTCACCTTATATATAATTACCATGAAAATCAAATGTTTTAGTAATATTTAAATTTAGAATCATTATTTATTTATAAGCAATATATATGCCATTGTCTAAAATGTCCAAATTAGGTAGTTTCTTTTATATTTTTATTATATATGTTCATTTTTTAATCAAATCAATCAAAAAATAGTGTTCGTTTTTTGACTACAGTTCGTTTTTTGAACATGGTTTTATATTGTCACTTATTTACAGCCTTCGGTCCCACTCTATGTAAAATTAAATATACAAGTTTTCTAGCTAAAAATAAACTTATGCCACACTTTCTAACTTAAAAATCACCTTATATGTAGGCATATAAGGTGATTTTTTGCTTAGGAATTCTATATAAGTTTATTTTTCGTTTAGAAACTCTACTTAGCTTTATTCCACTTAACTACAGGTTTTCTTGCTGCTTTTACTTCATCTAATCTTTTAATTATAGTTGTATTTGGTGCTGATTTTACTATGTCGGGATTTTCCTTAGCCTCTTTTGCAATGCTTATCATATCGTCTATGAATTCGTCCAGTGTTTCCAACTTTTCATTTTCTGTAGGTTCTATCATCATCGCTTCTTTTACGATTAATGGAAAATATATAGTTGGAGGGTGGTATCCATAGTCCAAAAGTCTTTTTGCCACATCCATGGTTGTAACTCCATTTTCATCTTCTTTCAAACCGCCAAGTACACATTCATGTTTACAAACTGTATCTATTGGTATATTATAATAATCCTTAAGTCTTTCCTTTATATAATTGGCATTTAAGACTGCATCTTCACTAACTTCCCTTAGTCCATCTGCTCCCATACTCAAAATATAGGAAAATGCCTTTACCATAACTCCAAAGTTTCCATAAAAGCTCCTTACTTTTCCTATGGAATAAGGTTTGTCATAATCTAAATAATATTTATCTTCGTCTTTAGAAACTACAGGAACAGGTAAAAATTCCATAAGTTGCTTCTTAACTCCTATAGGCCCGCTTCCTGGTCCGCCGCCGCCATGAGGTGTGGAAAAGGTCTTGTGAAGGTTCATATGACATACATCAAATCCCATATCTCCAGGTCTTGTCTTTCCCATATTGGCATTCATGTTAGCGCCATCATAGTAAAGGAGTCCCCCGGCTTCATGAACAAGTTTTGCTATTTCCATAATATTTTTTTCAAAAAGTCCAAGTGTATTTGGATTTGTAAGCATAAGTCCTGCTACTTCATCACTTAATATGGATTTCAAAGATTCAATGTCCACTGTTCCATCTTCATCCGATTTCACTTCTATTATTTTAAACCCTGCACAAGAAGCTGAAGCTGGGTTTGTACCATGAGCTGAATCAGGAACTATAATCTTTTTTCTCTTAAAATCTCCCCTTTTTTCATGGTAAGCTTTTATAATCATAAGTCCTGAAAGTTCTCCATGAGCTCCTGCTGCCGGCTGAAGAGATACAGTTTCAAAGCCTGTTATTTCAGCAAGTTTTTGACTTAATTCATACATAAGTCTTAAAGCTCCCTGGGTAGTCTCTTCTGGCTGATAGGGATGAAGCTGCGTAAACTCCTTAAAATCTGCCATATCTTCATTTATTTTAGGATTATACTTCATTGTACAGGAACCAAGAGGATAAAATCCTGTATCCACACCAAAGTTTTTATTAGAAAGCAGTGTAAAATGTCTTATTACATCTACTTCACTTACTTCTGGAAGCTCAGGCTCCTCTTTGCCTATAAATTCTTCAGGCAGCAATTTTTCAATACCTTCTTCTGGTACGTCACATTTAGGAAGGGAGTAGGCCTTTCTGCCTTCTTTGGAAAGTTCAAAAATAAGTTTGTTATACTCTTTCATTACTCAATTCCCTCCAATACAGAAGTTAATTTATCAATTTCATTCTTTGTCCTCTTTTCAGTGACACATAAAAGCATGGAATTTTTATAAGAAGGATATTGTTTCTCAACATCATATCCACCTAATATTTTATTTTCAAGCAGTGTCTTATTTATATCTTGTACTGAATTTTTTGAAGCAACTACAAATTCATTGAAAAATGGTTTGTCAAATACAGCTTTGTATTTTCCGCTTTCAGTAAGTTTTTTAAATGCATAATGAGATTTTTGAACATTTTGATAAGCTACTTCTTTAATTCCCTTTTTACCTAAGGTAGTTAAATATATAAGTGCTGTCAGTGCATTTAGTGCTTCATTGGAGCATATATTTGAAGAAGCCTTTTCACGTCTTATATGCTGCTCTCTTGCCTGAAGTGTTAGTACATAGCCTCTCTTACCTTCTGAATCCGTAGTTTCACCCACAATTCTTCCTGGAATCTTTCTCAAATATTTTTTAGTAGTAATTAAAAATCCAAGATAAGGGCCGCCGTAATTCATACTGTTTCCAAGAGATTGTCCTTCACCTACAACTACATCTGCTCCATATTCTCCAGGACTCTTTAATACTCCAAGAGAAATAGGATCACAAAATACTATTAAAAGGGATTTATTATCGTGAACATACTTCTCCACATCCTGCAGCTCTTCTAGTAGTCCTAAAAAATTTGGTGTTTGAACTATAACTGCTGCTGTATCCTTATTAATCTCGCCTTTAAGTTTTTCTATATCAGTAACTCCACCTGCTTCATCTATTTCTATTAGATTTAAATTTTTAAATCTCAAATAGGTTTTAAGAACCTTTCTAACTTCAGGATTTAAAGTTTTTGAGGCAACTATATTTTTACGTCTTGTCACATTTGCAGCCATTTGTGCTGCTTCCACACAAGCTGTAGCTCCATCATACATTGAAGCATTTGAAACTTCCATACCTGTTAAATTAGCCATAACCGTCTGGTACTCAAATATAGTCTGAAGTGTACCCTGGCTTATTTCAGCTTGATAAGGAGTATAGGCAGTATAAAACTCAGACCTTGACGTTATGTGCTTTATCACAGAAGGTATATAGTGGTCATAAACTCCTGCACCTAAAAAGCAGGTTAGATCATCCAAGCTTTTATTTGATTTTGCAATGTCTTTAATGTAGGATTCCACCTCAAGCTCGGACATTCCATCATTTATATTCAATTTTCTATTTAAACGAACACTTTCTGGTATATCAGAAAACAGATCATCTATGCTGCTTACTCCTATTTTCTCCAGCATAATTTTCTTGTCTTCTTCTGTAAGTGGTAAATAAGGATGCATATAAATCACTCCTTATCACATATTTTTTCATAGTTTGCTGCATCAAGTAAGTCTTTCAATTCCGATTCATCTGATACTTCAATTGAAATTATCCAGTTTTTATAAGGATCTTCATTGAGACCCTCAGGACTATCTACAAGTTCCTCATTTACTTCTAATACCTTACCTGAAACTGGAATGCACAAATCTGACGCTGCCTTTACAGATTCGACTGTTCCAAATACATCACCTTTTGAGAATTCTGAATCCACTTCAGGAAGTTCAACAAAAACAATCTCTCCTAAAGAATCTTGGGCAAAATCTGTAATGCCAACATAAGCTTTGTCCCCATCAACTTTTATCCATTCATGATCTTTTGAATACAATAATTCCTTTATAGTTTTCATTTATAAATCCTCCCCGCTATTTGTTATAATTTTTATTATAAAATTTTTTACTAACTACTTCCGCCTTTAAAAGCTTATTCCTCACCTTTATAGAAATAGAAGTTCCAATGGGTGCGTATTTAGAATCAATTAAAGCAAAACCTATATTTTTATTTAAAGAAGGTGAGCGATATCCAGTGGTTACTTCTCCTATTTTCTTATTCTCTGCAAAAACTTCATATCCGTGCCTTGAAATTCCTCTTTCCTTCATTTCAAAACCAACTATTTTTCTCTTTAGTCCTTCTTTTTTCTGCTTTACAAGAGCATCCTTACCTATAAAATTGTCCTTATCCAATTTTACAAAAATTCCTATACCTGCTTCAAGAGGTGTAATCGAGTCAGACAATTCATTTCCATAAAGAGGCAAGCTAACTTCAAATCTCAAAGTATCCCTTGCACCAAGTCCTGCTGGTTTTATGCCATCTTCCTTACCAGTTTCCAGAATTTTGTCCCATAGATACTCTGCATTTTCAGTCCCTGAGTAAATTTCAAATCCATCTTCTCCTGTATATCCTGTCCTTGAAACCATGCACTTTTTTCCTGCAACTAGTACATCTTTTTTAAAGAAATAGAACTTGATGCTATTTAAATCTGTATCCGTCAATTTTTGAAGTATTTTTTGTGCATTTGGTCCCTGAATTGCAAGCTGTATAATTGAAGGAGATATATTTTTTATATCCACCTGAAAATTTCCCTTATTTTTTTTCATCCAATCAATATCTTTATCCGTATTTGCAGCATTTATTACGAGAAAAAAGTGCTCATTTGTAAATTTATAAACAAGTATATCATCTACTATTCCACCTTCTGGATAGCACATAGGTGTATATAATATTTGATTTTCTTTAATCTTAGCTGCATCATTTGTTATTAAATTTTGAACAAATTCTAGTGCATCTTTTCCTGTTATATCTGCTTCTCCCATATGTGAGACATCAAATAATCCTGCTTTTTTACGCACTGCTTGATGTTCAGCTGTTATGCATTCAAATTGAACCGGCATATCCCATCCTGCAAAATCTATTATTTTTGCACCGTATTTCTTATAGGCATCAAACAGCGGAGTTTTCTTTAATTCTTCCATAACATAAGACCCCCTTCATATTTTTACGCATTAAAAAAGGATATGGAGACTATTTACCCAATAGTCCACATATCCTCTGTTTTTTTACCTGAGAGTTTCGATATTACATATCTTTCACCTTTGGTACTGCTTTTTTAGCAGCTTTTTCAGAGTTTTGTCCCACAGCGCTCCCTTTACCTGAAAGTTTTTGATATAACCGTGGCGGTATATCATTGCTTCTTCGGTCAACAACTAGATGTTATCTCGCACTGTATTCATCCAATTTATATACTTTTTACTACATTATTAATATACACCTTAAGATATGGAATTTCAATAAAAATATTTTTTAATTTTTATCTGAATTTTCAAATCTTTTATCCATAGTATTTATATATTCTTCCATAGCATTTACAAGATGTTTTGAAACCTCTACTGCTTCAACAACAGTTTTGGCACCTGTTACCACATCACCTGATGCAAAAACCCCAGACCTTGTAGTTCTTCCTGAATCATCTGTTTGTATAAGGCCTCTGGAATTCACTTCTATTCCTTCAGAATTGTTTACTATATTTGCCTTAGGCCCCTGGCCTACAGCAATTATTATAGAATCTGCATTAAAAAGCTTTTCTTCCTCATCTTTTAGCATTACTTTCTTTTTTCCGGTATTTTCATCAAATGATACTTCAGTTGGAACTATTTTAATTCCATCATCTGTTATTTCAACTGGTGCCATTTTATAGAGAAATTTCACTCCATCAAGTTTGGCATAATCGATTTCTATATTATCTGCTCCTGCATGTTCTTCATCACTTCTTGCAATTATAGTTACGTCATTTGATCCATTTCTAATTATGGTCCTTGCAGCATCCATAGCAACATTTCCTGCACCTATAACTGCAACTTTATCTCCCAAATTATAGGACTCAGGATTCTTAAGATAATCTATGGCATAATTCACATTTCCATAAGTTTCTCCTTTAAGTCCCAAGTTCCTTGGGCTCCACACTCCTGTTCCTATATAAACCGCCCTGTATCCATCCCTAAACAAATCTTCAACAGTTATAACAGGACCTATAAGAGTATTAGGCCTTATCTTAACTCCCATATGGAAAAGTTTATCTTTAAGCCTGTCCAAAATATCTTTTGGAAGTCTAAATGCAGGTATTCCGTATCTCAAAACTCCTCCTATATCTTCATGGGATTCAAATATAGTCACATCATATCCCTTTCTTGCCATTATAAAAGCAATACTCAATCCTGCTGGACCTGATCCTACTACTGCAATTTTTTTATTCAACTTTTTTATATCAGCTGACGTTATAAAATTAAGATAAAAGTCCGATATATATTTTTCGATAAGTCCAAACTTTATAGGAGTTCCTTTTTTACCAAGCACGCAATGGCCTTCACAAAACTTTTCATGTGGACAAACTTGTGAACAAATAGCTGACATGGGATTATTTTTAAAAAGAAGTTTCCCGGCTTCCTTTATTTTGTTCTCTTTAAAAAGTTTTATTACTTCATTTATAGGGGTACTTACAGGGCATCCTTTTTTACATTGGGGCACTTTACATCCAATACATCTATTAGCTTCACCAAAAACAATTTTATCCAATTCTTTTTCCTCCCTTGTGTGTAAACAAACTCTATAATGTTTTATTTACCATCTGTACTATTTTTTATCAACATTCTGTGCTAATATTTATATTACATATATATAATCATATATAATAAAAATTCTCAATGCTTATTATCTGTATCTATATTATTAATCTTCTGTATTTCTTAATTCATCTTAAAAATACTTCAGATTTCATAAGATTTATAATAGTTATCATGCACAACGAGCACCCCTATTTTCTTCCTGACTTTTGTAAAATTGCCTCAAAATAATAATTTATTGTATTTTAAATAAAAAGCTGCATTAGCTTGAAGTTAATCCTCCATCCAATGCAGCTTTTCAGTTATATTCTAAATATTAATCATACATTTATCGTTCACAACAATATTTCTGTTAAAACTTTTATTACCAATTAAATCTATTACACTAGATTATTTATCTGTTTTATTATAATTTATTAAACATCCATCTAACAATATATTTACTTCCTTCTCAGTAAGTTTGTCAATTTTTACACTGAACTTTTTGAGACTCCCCTTTACCACATAAGCATCTATTTCAGATGGTCTCTCAGCAACAGCCTTTCTTATATTAGGAATAAATATATAATCACCGCATTCAAATTGTGGTTCATCTTCCATAACAAAAGGAAGTATACCCCAATTAATCAAATTTGAACGATATCTTTTAGTAGCATATTCTCTTGCAATATTAGCATATCCGCCTAAAACTTTTTGACAGCTGGCTGCCTGTTCTCTAGCAGAACCATCTCCAGGCTTTACTGCATATATCATGCTTCCTATACCTGTATTACTTGTATTTATATTGCCAAACTCCTCTTTTATTACACTAAATACTTTTTCTAGATCCCTATTTGCATCAAAAGGAGACTTTCCTGCAAGTCTATCTTTTTCTGATTTTTGAATCTGTTTTGATCTTCCAACATATTCAGGATCCTTACGCGATAGTGTAAACTCTGAAAGCTTTAATGGATTTGACCTATAAGAAGATGTATCTCCTGAAGGTATCAATTCATCTGTTGTAGTTACAGGATCTTTGATTAAAGAACACACTTTTAGTATTAAGTTATCTGAAAGCTCAGGCATATCCGGCCAGTTCTTTATATTAGGTCCAAATCTTAATTCCACATCACTATTTCCTTTATCAAAAGCATTATAAACACGGTTATCATAAATCGTCTTATTAAAATAATATTTAGGTATATTGTAATCTACATCTAAATCTGTAGCTGCTGTAACAAATCCTTTGTTAGCAGCTGTTGCTGCTATTGAACGTGCATCCATAAGTGCCACATAAGAAAGCTGATCATCATTAGGTTTTGAGCCTTCACGATTAGGGAAGTTTCTAGTTGTATGTCTTATGCTGAGTGAATTATTAGAAGGTGTATCTCCTCCTCCAAAACATGGTCCACAGAAAGCTGTCTTAACTATTGCTCCTGTCTGCATCAATTCTGCAGCAATTCCGTTTTGAGCTAAGCTATAATAAACAGGCTGACTGGAAGGATAAACATTTAATGTAAACTCATCATTTCCAATAGATTTTCCCTTTAATATGCTGGAAGCTTCACAAATATTTTCATAGTTACCTCCAGCACATCCTGCTATACATCCTTGTTCTACATATAATCTATTATCTCTTATCTTTTCTTTTAAAGAAAAATCAAGATTTTTGTTAGACATTCTCCTTCTAGCATCTTTTTCTACTTTATCCAATATATCATAAAGGTTTGCATTAAGATCTTCAATAGTGTATACGTTACTTGGGTGGAAAGGCATTGCTATCATAGATTTTATTTTTGACAAATCAACATATACAATTCCATCATAATATGCAGCACTTCCAGGATTTAATTCTTTATAGTCCTCTTTTCTTCCATGTAATTCAAGGTAATCACAAACTTTGCTGTCAGTTTTCCATATGGAAGTCAAACATGTAGTTTCAGTAGTCATTACATCAATGCCAGTTCTGTATTCTACAGATAAGTTTTCTATTCCAGGTCCTACAAATTCCATTACCTTGTTTTTAACAAAGCCATTCTTAAATACTTCACCAATTATAGACAAGGCAACATCCTGTGGTCCTATACCCTTTTGTGGTTTCCCTGTTAAATAAATTCCTATAACTCCAGGATAGGATATATCATATGTTTGAGACAGCAGTTGTTTAACAAGTTCTCCGCCGCCTTCACCTATTGCCATTGTACCAAGTGCTCCGTAACGGGTATGACTGTCTGATCCTAAAATCATCTTTCCACAACCTGCCATCATCTCACGCATATACTGATGAATAACCGCTAAGTGAGGTGGAACATATATTCCTCCATATTTCTTTGCAGCAGATAATCCAAATAAATGGTCGTCTTCATTAATTGTTCCACCAACAGCACAGAGACTATTGTGGCAATTAGTAAGCACATATGGTATTGGGAATTTTGTAAGCCCACTGGCACGAGATGTTTGTATAATTCCTACAAAAGTGATGTCATGAGAAGCAAGAGCATCAAATTTAATATTTAAGTTTACATTATCTTTTGATTTATTATGATTCTGCAGTATAGAATAAGTTATAGTTTGTTTTTTAGCTTCTTCCTTGTTAACATAATCTTTTCCTAATTTTGCTTTAAGTTTTTCATTGCATTCTTTATTGTCAAAGTACAATTCTTCTCCATTTAATAAATATGCACCTTCGTCATATAATTTAATCATAATTTCCTCCCTGTCATAATGTAATAAAATTTCATTTACTGCCTAATCAAGACCTAACATTTTTGCTGGGTATATTTTTGTCATATTATTAACAGCTTCTTCAGATAATCCTGAATTTTTCAAAAACGATATATACTCGTATAATTCTTCACTCCACACAGGATTCTCAACCTGGCCTCCATCAGTGGATATGATTGTGGATTCATATCCTAAACTTTCAATTGCTCTCAAATTTATTGAAAAATTCTTCTCATATTTACCATTTACACGGTGTGCGTAACATCTTTCAAAATACACCCCATATTTTATTAGTGCTCTTTGATCATCCAAAGACATATCTACAGTAGGCCATTCAGGGTGATTTATTAAAATTTTCTTTACACCTATTTCCTTTGCTTTTTCAACAACCACTCTAATTTCATATGGCGATAAGTGACCTGTAGCCAGAACAACATTATGCTTTGCAATTAACTTTAAAATTTCTACAAGTTCAGAAACAATCTGTCCATTATTAATTACTTCAACACCATCTGACATTCCTTTTTGTTTACGTTCATTAGCAGCAAATGACGTTGGTAACCAAATAATTTTTGCATTCATTTTAATAGCATTTTCTACTGCTGCAATATTCAGTCCTCCCATTTGAGGGTTTAAAACAATTCCACCAAACACATGAATTCCTTTAACTAATTGTTGTGCAATCCATGCTCTATCCATTGTAGGTACTACATGTGATTTTAAAACAACAGCACGTGCACCAACTCTCTTTGCTTCCTTTACTAGTTCAATGTCATTTAACCTTCTTTCTCTAATATCAGGTGCAGTATGGATATGTAAATCAATAACATCTTCTAAAGCATTATCTTTGCATTTCATTTTTTCCTCCTGTATTAACTAATTTTATTTGTAATATATATCTAAGCAAATGTTTACACTTTACATATTAATACATGTTCCTATTTACCAAAAATCAGAATAGAATATTTCACCAGCCAATAGATATATACTTAATTTTTAAATTATTTCATTACGATTTAATGATATCAGATTCATTTTGCAAAGTCAACATTAGTTTGCATTTTATACAAATGTTTTAAGATTATTTTCTAAAACAGGCTATATATTAATATTAATCTTTATATTTTAAATTTTGTATATTATTATTGAAACAATTGTTACTATTTTATACTTTTGTAAATAGTCCCATTTTCTTTACTTGTAAAATTCAAAATCAGCCATAAAATACTAATTTAATTAAAATACATACTTTATTATGTAAAATTGTAATTTGTTTGTATGTTTATGGTAGAAAAGTTATATAAGATAAAAAGGATGGAACTTTATATTAGTTAAGATTCCATTCCTTTTTAATACTTTCGTTCAATTTTAATATGATCTATTGATATTCAGCATAGGCAAGTAAAAATTCTCATCCTCTTTAATCTTTTAAAAACGAGGCAGAAAATTCAACAACAGTGTCATTGCCAATCCAACCAATCCTACAATTGATTGGACCATCGTAATAGTTTTAAAGGTTTCACCCATTGACATACTAAATGACTCCTTTACTAACCAAAAACCTGCATGATTTGCATAGTTAAAGAATAATGATCCTGAACCAATGGCAATTACTAGTAATTCCTTGCTAATGCTTGGATTAGCCGCAGCAAGCGGTGCTAACAAGCCAGTTGCACCAACAATACCAACAGTAGCAGAACCTGTTGAGACAGATAATAAAGCAGCAACCAGCCATCCTAATAAAATAGGAGAAACATGTATTCCAGATGAAAGGTGATTGATAGCGACTCCAACATTAGAATTAGTAAGTACCTTTGCAAAGGCGCCACCACCAGCTATAATTAATAAGACATTAGCAATTGGTTTTAGACTAGCGCCGAGTTCATCATGAAGTTTTTTTGTATCTACTCCCTTTGCATATCCAAAACATATCATTCCTACTAATAGACCGATTAATAAGGCCATTATTGGATTACCAATGAATCCTGTTATTTTATTCAACAATACCGCTTTTTTAAAGGATGTTTTTGCAAGTGCATCGGTAAGCATCAGTAACATTGGCAATAATGCAACGATAAATGAACTTGCTGATGAAACACCTAAGTCTGAAGTTTTTTCTTGTGAATCAATTGAAGATGCTGCATATAGCTCTAGCAGTTGTTTATCAGGACGAACTGTCATACGTGGTGCAATAAATTCGCCATATACTGGTCCTGCAATAATTGCTGCAGGGATTGCACAAATAATACCATAAATCAATGTAACCCCAAGATTTGCTTTGATACCTGCAATAGCAGTCAAAGGACCAGGGTGCGGCGGAACCATACCATGCATTGTTGCCAAAGCTGCTATAACCGGAACCCCAATATGAATATATGCTGATCCTTTTAGATTCCCTTGCTTTTCAAGTTTTGCAGCAACACTAAACACTATTGGTAAAAGCATAATTAGCCCTACTTCAAAGAACATTGGAATTCCAATAATAAACGCCACTCCACACATAAACCATGGTAAAGTTTTGTTACTAGAACCTTTTAAGATTGTTGAAGCAATTTTGTCACTTGCGCCCGAAACACTTAATAGTTTTCCTATCATTGCCCCAAGTGCAACTTGCAATCCCACACCTCCTAGTGTACCACCAGCACCATCTGTAATTGATTTTACTATTTTATTCATATCTAGACCAGCTGTAAGTCCTACACCAACTGAAACTACTAATAGAGCTACCATAGCATGAAAATGTAATTTTGAAACAATGAGAAGTACCAACAATATAACGCTGCATAATGCAATAGTAAGCAATAAAATATCATGATTTGTCATTAAATATTCACCTCTTATTAAATTTTAATATTGTATTAGAAAACTCATAAGAATTCATTTTCTACATCACCACCACTGGTGATTCTTTTATCCCACATAATCACTTTATGTTATTTAAATTTTCAATTATATCCCCATATAAATTTAAGAACATATTAATATGTTTTTGTAGTAACGTTTACATTGAAAATAAAACCATGCTTAATTGTATTTAATCTTCAATTGATTCCTATGCAATTTAGTATTAACACAGGTTATTAATTTGTACATTAGTTCATAAAATCAATTTCAAATATAATGTAAAATTGTTTTCAAATATGTAGATATATATCTAATTTTGCAATCATTTGACTACGATTTCATAATAACAGATTTAATTAGCAAAGTCAACATTAGTTTACATATTATACAAATGTTTTAAAATTATCCTGTAAAATTAGTATTATACGAATTTTAGCCTTTACATAATAGTATTATTATATCATTAGTGAAACAAGAGTTAACTTTATATACTTTTGTGTTAAACTTGCATGATTTACTTATAAAATTCAAAATTGATGGCAAGATATTAGTTAGCTAAAATATTTATTTAATTACATAAAATTGTAAATTAAATTTTTAAGGTTCCCCCATTGTCTTGAAAAAGCAAATTAGTTCTATTATAATTAGTTTGTGTGTGCAGGATTATCAGTAGTTTCCTTTAGTAATATTATTTCTAAGTTAATTAAAAGTTGTTTTTGAATTTACACTAAATATAAAATTAGTTGAGAGGTTAAACATGATAGATGAATTTGAAAAAATAAATGAAGCTGAAAGATTAAATTTTCTTGCCAAATTGGCTGATATGTATTATGAATTAAATATGACTCAAAGTGAAATAGCAAGTAAATTATCTACTACTAGATTTAAAGTTTCTAAATTACTTCAAGAAGCTCGTGACAAACATGTAGTAGAAATCACCATAAACAAACCCCACAGTAGAGTTCCTAAATTAGAAAATATTTTAAAAGAAAATTTTGATTTAAAAGATGCCCTCGTGCTTGATAATAAAATGCTTGCTTATGAAGAAACCTTAAGTACACTAGGAAAATTAGGAGCTCAATATGTAGATGATTTAATTAGTGAAAATTCTATTATAGGTGTACTTTGGGGTAAAACTCTTTTAAATTTAATAAAAAATTTGAAGCCAAAAAAGAAGCTACCAATAACTACTGTACAGGTAGTAGGCTCTGCTGCTAAAGATAATACTATTGTAGATTCTCAAGAACTCATGAGACGTATGGCAAGAATATATGGAGGTAAATGCAAATATTTATATGCTCCTCTTTATGTAGATAATGATTATGCCAGAAAGGCACTCATGCATGAACCTGTATTAAGCGATACAATATTCTTTGCAAATAAATCAGATATAATTCTTACAGGAGTAGGTACAATAGATGCTATGTTCTCTTCTTCCCTTTGGGCAAATTATTTAGAAAGAGTTAAGCAATACAATTTAGATGATCTAAAAGCTGTAGGATGTATTTACGGACGTGTTTACAATGATCTAGGAGAAGAAGTAGATGTTGACATAAACCAAAAAGTCATAGGAATAGATACTTCTGCTATACGCCAAGCAAAGCATGTAATAGGTATTGCTGCTGGTAAATTTAAAGCCAAAGCAATTTTAGGAGCCCTACGTGGAAAGTATATAAATACACTTATTACTGACGATGCTACAGCTTCAAAAATACTTTCTTTAGCTAAAATACAATTTTAAAATCATGGCAGCTAAAAAGTCTGTAAAAGGCATCTCTTGTAACTTATAAGACATTTATGAAATTAAAATAAGGAGCGTGCCTAGATTTATGTAAACCAATCCAGGTATGCTCCCGAAATATACTAACATTTACTATGTTCAAAACCCTCAATAGCTCTTTTAGCCCAAGCAGAATCTTTATACATGGCTCTTCCTACACCTATGAGATCAGCTTTTACATCTACAAGAAATTCCTCTGCAGCCTCAGCTTTTGTAATACCTCCAGTTAATATAACAGGCATTGATATAAACTGCTTCAAACTTCCACTAAGTTCTGAAAAATATCCCTGAGAGTTATTTCCCGGTATGGTAAATCTGCAAAATCCTCCTGAAATATCTAAAACATCCAATCCTGCTTTTTCAAATTCACAAGCCGCAACTTTACTATCTTCAAGTGTAGTTCCACCTTCCATGTAATCAGAAGCTCCCAATCTCATAAAAATGGGGAATTCAGATCCTACAACTTCACGTACTGCCTTTATTATTTGTAGATGAATTTTAATTCTACCCTTTACATCATCTCCACCATATTCATCAGTCCTTTTATTTGTAAGTGGAGAATAAAATTGATTCAAAAGATATCCATGAGCAGAGTGAATTTCTACTCCATCAAAACCAGCTACCTTTACACGAATAGCAGCATCACTAAAGCTTTTAACTATATTCTGAATTTCATCATAAGTAAGTTCTCTTGGAATACCCGATTTCATAAAAGGATTTTCCACAGCTGAAGGTGCAACTAGAACACTTCCTGTAACTGCCACTGTGGTTGCACTCCCAGCATGATTGAGCTGCATAACTGCCTTGCAACCGTTTTTATGAATAGTATCAGCTACTTTTCTTAAACCTTCTATTGTACTGTCATCTGCAACAGAAAGCTGATTTTTGCTAGCTTTTCCTTCTTGTTCAATAAAGCTGTGTTCAACTATAATGAGTGATAAATACCCTCCCCTAGATATTTCATCATAATGTTCCAAAAGCTTACTACTTACTTTTCCATCATCTTCAGATTTCTCTGTAGCCATAGGCGGCATAATTAATCTATTTTTTAAAACTAATTTACCACTGTTTAGTGGCTCAAGTAAATGTGTCATAATTTCCCTCCTGCATCTAAATTTAACTTAAATTTTATCATAGCAGACATTAAAAAACAAGTAGTGCTTTTTTATGACAAATTTAGATAATTCTTTTCTAATATCTTTCAAAAGTACATTTTGAATATGCAAATGCAGGATTTATTATAAGTTATTTCTAACTATACTTCTAATTTTAGTGTAACTTTTTCCTTATAATAAATAATTGACTTTTCTTCATTTTGAGTAATCAAACCATCAATAATTAGAATATTTAACTATTTTTTTATTCACATTTTTAGATAACTTTAAACCACTTGTAAAATGGTGTAAAATTATGATTAAATAATATTTGAATCTAAAATTTAATGTTACTTTATACATTTAATTTCAAATGTAAGATAATAAATTGAGGTGACCAAAATGTTACAGAACTATATTAAGCAAATATTAAGTTTATACAATTATATTGATGCAATAGTATTGATAGATAACAATGGAATAATTAAGTATTCTGATAACTTTAGAACGGATATTTACAACCTCTATGCTGAAGAAGTAATAGGAAAATATCTATGTGACATATATCCAGATTTAAATAAAGATAATAGCAGTTTACTAAAAGTATTAAAAACCGGAAAAGCAATTCTTAATGAAACTCAGCATGTTGTAAATTATAAAGGAATCGAAATAAATGCAGTAAATTCAACTTTTCCAATAAGGTCCAAATCTGAAACTATTGGTGCCGTTGAAATTTCAGCATATATTGATCCTAAAAAACAAAGAAAAGATATAACATTACAATTAAAAGAAAGAAATAAAAATAGAAGCAGATATTATAATATTGATGATATAATTACTTGTGATGATACCATGATAAAAATAAAGAAAAAAGTATTAAAGGTATCAAGATCCGATTCATCAGTCTTAATTTGCGGACATACAGGCACAGGAAAAGAAATTATAGCTCAATCCATACATAGAAATAGTACCAGATCTTCTAATCCTTTTATATCACAAAACTGTGCAGCCATTCCAGCAACACTTCTTGAAAGTATTTTATTTGGTACATTAAAAGGGAGTTATACAGGAGCTGAAAATAGAAAAGGATTATTCGAAGCTGCTGATGGTGGTACTCTTTTTCTTGATGAAATAAATTCAATGGAAATATCTATGCAAGCAAAACTCTTAAAGGCAATTGAAAATCAAGAAATACGAAGAATTGGTTCAGCTGAAAGTATAAAAATAAATGTTAGAATAATTTCAGCAATGAATGAATCTCCTTTAGAATCTATCGTTGAAAACAAGCTTAGGGAAGATCTTTTCTATAGAATTGGGGTTATTCAAATAAACTTACCTGATTTGAAGGATAGAAAAAATGATATTGAACTTTTATGTGATCATTTTATAAAAGAATATAATAATAAAATGGGAAAATCCATTAAAGGAATTGATAGTTCTGTTAAAAACATATTTAAAAATTATAAATGGCCAGGAAACGTAAGAGAATTAAAAAATGTTATAGAATCTGCCTTTAATTTAACATATAACGATATTATAACCGTAGAAGATTTACCTGATTACATTTTTTCTATAAAAAATACCCATTCCAAAATCACGAATTTTACAATTTCTGAAAAATCTCTAACAGAACTTGTTCAAGATTACGAAAAAAGCATTATTCAAAATGCTATAAAAACCACTACTAGTACAACTGCCGCAGCAAAAATGCTAAAAATATCAAGACAAGCTCTTAATTACAAATTGTCAAAATATAACATAGATAAGTAAAGTGAAAAAAATTTTTCTAAAAAGCAAAAAAATTTTCGCTTTTTTAGAAAAAAATAGCGGTATTAGTAGGTTTCAATATTGGCATAAGTTTTGCTTTAATTAATTGTTAAAATTATAAGGAGCTGATTATTATGATAAAAAACGTAATAGTAAGAAAACCAAGCAAAAATTTTGCAGATGGAATAACTACGTCAAACCTTGGAAAAGCTGATTATAAAAAGGCATTGAAACAACATGAGCAATACATTAAAGCATTAGAAAAATGTGGATGTAGTGTTACTATACTAGATGCTGATGAAAAGTATCCTGATTCAACATTTGTAGAAGATGTAGCAATTGTAACTGAAAAATGTGCTATAATAACAAAACCCGGTGCAGAGTCAAGAAAAGGCGAAGAAAAAGAAATAATCGATGTGCTTAAAAAATTTTATAATAACATAGAATTTTTATCTGGTGATGCATGCCTTGATGGTGGAGACATATTAAGGGCTGAAAATCATTTTTATATAGGTCAATCAAAAAGAACAAATTCCGAAGGTGCAAAACAGCTTACAGAAATACTAAACAAATATGGATATACAGCTTCAACAATACCTGTTAAAAAAATACTTCATCTTAAAACAGGAATAGTTTATTTAGAGAAAAATACCTTTATTGGAGCTGGTGAATTTATAAATAATGATTCATTTAAAGATTTCAAAATTATAAAAGTAGATGATGATGAGGCATATTCAGCAAACTGTATAATGATGAATGGTAATCTTATAATTCCAAAAGGATTTGAAAAATCAAAGAAGAATTTAGTAGATGCAGGTTATACAATCGTTGAAGTTGAAATGTCTGAATTTGAAAAAATGGACGGAGGCCTTACATGCCTTTCATTAAGAATACCTGTTGCTTCTAATTAAAATCTATTTATAAAAAAAATCAGTTTTACCTGCAGCTTCTACAGATAAGAAAAACAGAGCAAATATATGTTTTACTTGCTTTGTTTTTCTTATTTATAATTCATACACCTAGTACTTAAACTTAATTTTAATGTTTACTATTTCACCTTTTGTTCCAATTCTTATAGGAGGTCCCCAGGTTCCATAACCAGAAGTAACTATTAAATTAAAATTATCCTTTTTAAGGTATCCATAGTCATCTTCATAAATAAGACTTGTCATAAGATTATTGGGAAAAAATTGTCCCCTGTGAGTATGTCCCGAAAGCTGTAAATCCACATTTTCCTTATGAGCTTCCTCAATACCCACCGGTCTATGATTTAATTCTATAATAGGTAGGGATTTGTCTGCATTTTTCAAAATTTCATTTAGCGGTTTTATCTTTTCGCCGCTATCAGCATCCTTTCTACCTACCACATAAAAACTATTGTCTATTTTAACTGCCTTATCCTGCAGTACTTTAACTTTTGCTTCATTCATATAACTAATTGTTTCAGATAAATTTTCTCCATATTCATGATTTCCTGTAATGTAATATACACCATACTTTGAGTTTATCCTTTTAAAAGCTTGTCCGTAATATTTCTTTAACTTTGTAGTTGTGCTTTCATCAACCATATCTCCACAAAAGAAAACTATGTCAGGTTTTAATTTATTTATGGAATTCACCATTTTATCAATACCTTTTTCCTTAATCATTATGCCCATGTGTACATCTGACACCATTACCACGTTTAGTGAGTTTATTTTACCTGCACTTTTATTTATATCTATACTATAATTTGTTACGACTGGATGAAGGGCATTCCACATGCCAAAAGAAAAAATAATTAAAACTATTATAAAAATTGAAATTCCGTCATCATATATGGCACTTATATAATTTCTAATTCTCCCATTAAACCCTACCTTTTTTAAAATAAATTTTACCACATCCGTAAGCAGAAATAATATAAGCAAGTAATAAAAAATTCCTAGGGATAATGCTCCTATTAGTGTTAATAGTGAAGCTAATATGTTGTTTACTGATACAACACTTTTAAATATAGAACTTATAATATAAGAAAAAGCTATGAACCAAAATGCAATCCAATACAGTCTCTTTTTTAAATTTTTATTTTTCTTTAAAAATACCCCTTTTACTTTTCTTCCGACATAATACCATACTATTATATATAAAAGCAAAATAAGTATAAGTAAAATAATATTTTCAATTAGCATAAATTATTACCTAAACTACATTTTTTATACTCTTCTCCCCAACTCCACATGACATCTAGTATTGGCTTTAAACTGAATCCAAGGCTTGTCAGTGAATATTCAACTCTAGGTGGAACCTCAGCATATACTTTTCTATTTACAAGACCATCCTGCTCCATCTGCCTTAAATTTTGAGTCAAAACTTTTTGTGAAATACTTCCAACCGACTTCTTTAATTCTCCAAATCTTTTGGTACCTGTAAGCAAATCTCTAATGATTAAAACTTTCCACTTATCACCTATGAGTGAGAGTGTAGTTTCAACTGGGCATGCAGGCAAATCTTTTTTATCCATAAAAGTTTCTCCTTTAAAAATGTTATAAGCACACAATAGTATACTTTAGGTAACTACAGTACTTTTAAGTGCTTACTTTACATTTGATATTATGAATATTATTATAAATTTGTAAGTAGCAAATTGCAAGTTCAATTTTAAAGGAGGTTCATTAAGATGAACGAAGTAGTAAAATTTTTAAAAGAAAATCCAGTGCAATATTTTGCAACTGTAGGATTAGACGGTAAACCAAAAGTACGTCCTTTCCAATTTATGCTTGAGAAAGAAGGGAAACTATATTTCTGCACAAACAATAAAAAAGACGTTTTTGCCCAACTTCAAAAATGTCCCTATATTGAAATTTCAACATCAAGTCCAAAATTTGCATGGATAAGATTAAATGGTAAAGTTGTATTTTCAAATGATATGGAAACTAAAAAAGCTATTATAGAGAACAGTAGTCTAGTGAAATCACTTTACAAGTCAGCAGAAAACCCAATTTTTGAAATTTTTTATCTTAAAGATGCAAAAGCTGTAATAGCCAATTTTTCAGGTAATCCACCTAAAGAGTATACTCTTTAATTTTAAAGACTAAATTAAACTTCCGGAAGTTAGTAAAACATTTTTATTCCTACTTAGAGTTTTATAAAATCATATAACTAGATGTCCCTTTTTTTCAGCAAGTGTGATTGTGGCTTCTATACCAGAGTTAAATTTAAGGTAGTCACTTTCAATGCCATCACTGAATATGACTCCATTTTCAGGCATTTGAGATGATATCTTTAGTTGAGATCCTTTTTTAATTTTTCCAAAAACTATATCTGCTTTTGTAGTTCTACTTGGGAAAGGCTCACGTACAGAAAAGTACAAATAATCAATGTCCCAAGCTGGATTATTTTTTTGCTTGATTTTAAGATCTGAATTAGATGTATTATTTATAATATTTATAGCACCTGTAAGTATACTTTTGAGCCATCCTGTTGAACCAAGACCAGTAGATACAATAACTCCACTTGAAGATTGATGTTCTTCATCTTTGCCTAACTTTATATTGTACCTAGCAGATACATGACTTTTTTGTCCTATGAACAAGTCATTTACAGCATAAATACTCTGTCCATCATTTAAAGCTGCTTTTGCCATGGAAACTTCTTTAACTTGTCTTTTTACATTAAAGACATCTTTAACAACCAATTTAAGATCATCAACTTTAAATGGAAGAAGCACTCCATCCCACCTTGAAGAATCAGGATTTACACCAATTAAAAGCTGATTTGAAAGATACTTTAAAGTATTTGCCACAAGACCATCTTGTCCTATAACTACCACTAAATCATTACCCCCAAATATAAAGTTAGGTACAAAATCCCTATCCACAATTTGAGTTCTGCCTAATCCTTCAAGTTGACTTTGAGCTTTAGATACAGCTTGTTTATAAATTTTATCTTCAGTGATATAATCTGAAAAGTCACTTCCAAGATGTTCGATATAAAACTTTGCCTGTTCAATTGTATTATATCTTGCAATTAATTCTTCAAGGCCTGTCTTCCTCTTTATTATAACTATCTTATTTTCAGTTAATCTTACCATAACTAATTTCTCCCTTTAAGTATTTCTTGAAAAAGATCAGGTGATATATTAAGCTGTCCAATTTTTCCTGCATTCTCTGCTAGTTCTTGAAGGGCAAGTGCTGCTAATTTATTTGGCTGCATTCCAATACTTGCAAGAGATTGTATTATATTAGAATCTATTCCTTCTAGCGACTTCATAACAGCTGACAACTCATAAGCTTTTGCATCAGCTCTAACTTTTGAATTTTTTACAGAGATGTCAACAAGTGCTCTCTTTTTTTCTTCAAGTGCAGTTTCAAAATTCATCTTTTCTTGTTTGAGTTCATTTTGCTTTTGCTGGAAAGTCCTCTCTGCTTCAAGTTGTGTTTCTCTAACTTGTTTTTTCTTGTTTTCAACTGCTATCTCCGTATTGTATTCATTTTCCTTTACACGTCTTTCCTGCTCAATTGAAGCATTTCTTCTCTCATAAATAGCTTCATCTGCTTTCTTCAAGATTTTCTCTCTTGTCTGAGCTTCTAATGCCCTTGCAGTTTCTTTATTTGGAACAATATTTAATATTGAAAGTCCAAGTATTTCAATTCCAAGAAGTTCTATCTCCTCACTTTTTTTAATCTTACTCAATATCTCACTTGCAAGTATTTCACTTGATTTAATAGCATCCTTGAGCTCCAAATTTTCAATTGTCTTTTTAGTTAGCACCCTTACAATATTTATTACCCTCTGTGGAAGTTTTTTAGGATCATCGGAAACATAGCCCTTTCCTTTCTTCATATCAAGTGTATAATTTAAAACTCCTGCAATTTTCTTTTGGTCGACAATTCTAAAAGTAACCTGTCCTTGAACCGTAACCGTTTGAAAATCTGAAGTAACTTCTTCAAAAATAAAAGGTGAATCCACACTTCCAACAGGGACAAGAACAATTGAAGTGGTTGGAACATAATAATAAAATGATATTCCAGCACCTTCCCTTACAATTTTACCATTCCTATACTTTAATACATACTCACTTGGTTGAAATTTTATAAATTTAAATCCAAACATAATTTATTCCTCCTAAAAAATATTATCAAACTTATGTAACTTAAATTTTCAAGCTGCTTCTTATCCATATTGTCACCTACATGCTTAAGTCTTGTTATTAACTATTTGTTATTAACATTATAATATTAACATGCATCTATGTCAATATCTTTTAATATAGATATCAAAAAATAAAAACAAAGGGCTAAATACTTTAACCCTTTGTTTTTATGCATTCAATTAAATTCTATTCTTATCCTTATTCCTCAATTTTTTCTTTACAAAACATAGCTCCAAAAATCATTACAACTGCAAAGACAATCAGATATGCAGCGACTTCCATTTTATGAGAAAAGCAAGCAGCAATTATCATAAAAACACATCCAGCTAAGGAAATAATAGGTGCTATAAATCTCTTAAATGGGTTTAAATCCTTTTCCTTTTTCATCATCATAATAAAAATAGGAATGTATAATGCATAGATAGTAACTATAGGTAATTCAGAAGAATCAAAAGAGAAAAATCCAAACCAAGGTTTTGTTAAGTTAGCACCATAAAAGTATAATAACCATATACCACAAAGAAGCAGTCCAAATACAGATGAATTAGTAGGCATATTTGTCACATTATCAACTTGCTTAAATACATCTGGTTTTGGTCCAATATTCCTTGCTGCTAAAGAATAAATACCTCGAGTACATCCCAGCATTAATCCATTTAAAGTTCCAAGGCAGGAAATGATAACAAATACAAACAGCAGTGAACCACCTACTGATGAAAAAACTGTTTGGAAAGCCAATTTAGCTCCTGCTTCACCGCCAGCCATCATAACCTTATTTGTTACTGCTCCAGCTAGTCCTACATAATAGAGTATGTAAATAATCATAATTACAAAAGTTCCTCCAACAAGCGCCAATGGAAGATTTTTCTTTGCATCTTTTAACTCTGCATTAATACTTGTAGCAATGATCCATCCTTCATAAGCAAAAGCTGTAGCAACAACAGCTGTAAACAGTGCATTAGAAGTATTAACTTCTTTTACTACCGTTGTAAAATTATATGCAATCATACCATTACCCACACCCACAACTGTTCCAATTACAGCCATTAAAGCTAGTGGAATAAGTTTTATAATGGTTGTACTAACTTGAAATTTACCTGCTAAAATTGGTGACAGTGAATTTAACGCAAAACTTGCTATCAAATATACGCCTGCAATAGTCATACACTCTCCACCTGTAATTGAGAATCCAAGTAATACACAAGTATATCTAGCCGAAATCCATGCTAATACTGACGTCAATGTTGGATAGTAAATGAGTGCCATAAACCACCCAACATAATATGCATACTTTTTTCCCAAAGTAGCTTCTGCATAATCTACTACACCGTTTACATACTGATACTTAGTTGCCATTACCGCAAAAGTATAGGCACAAGAAATCATAATAATACCACCTATAACCCAGGCCAGTATACCAAGTGTAAGATTTCCACCTGTTGCAGTTAAAACTTTTTCTGCTTTAAAAAATACACCACTACCTATAACAATTCCGATGACCATGGCTATAGCAGTAATAAGGCCATACCTTTTTTCTAACTTTGCTTCCATAATTAAATCCCCACCTCTTTGATTTATTAATATTATAATGAATATTGCTTTTATACATCATGCTGTCTAATCACTACAATCAGCATGAAATATTAATTTTTATTGTACCACAGAATTAAATATTTACCAACATTTCTTTTTCTTCATTGTTGTGAATTTTCAAATTATTTATTGATATTGAGACAACTTGTATTTGACAAAAGTTCAATTTTAGTATACTATATAATAAATTAAATAAAGTCAATTTAAATCTTATCAAGAGCGGTGGAGGGACTGGCCCTATGAAACCCGACAACCAACATTTTTCATTTGAATGTATGGTGTTAATTCCAGCAGATTATTTCTGAAAGATAAGGAAAATAGTTTCTATAATTAGTATTAAAAGTTGTTTTTCTTATGAAAGCAGCTTTTTTATTATACAAATTATTTAAATTAGCCTATTCCTTTGTATATCTATTCACTAC